>JAZOQA010000030.1:0-27221 GCA_045655765.1 Eubacteriales bacterium
TGTATAATATCAAGGTAAACCAAAGACAGCAGGTTACGGTAAAAGCGCAAAGCTTTCCTGCCGAGGTGTGACAACTTGAATATTTTTTCTGTTTGTCCTTTCTCGGTGGCTAGCTATGCCTATCGGAAAGGCCTTTTTTGTCTTAATTTTTATGGAGGTGGAAAAATGCCAAGTAATAAGATTCTTGAAGAGAAGAAGCAAATCGTAGAATCGCTCGCTGCTAAGATCCAGTCCGCGCAGGCAGGCGTTCTCGTTAAGTACGAGGGTATCAAGGTTTCTGAGGACACCGAGCTTCGTGCAGCTCTTCGTAAGGCAGGCGTAGAGTATACCGTTATGAAGAACACTCTTACCGGCAGAGCATGCGATATCGCAGGCTATGGCGAGATGAAGGAGTATCTTTCGGGTATGACCGCTATCGCTACCAGCCAGGAGGATCCCATCGCCCCCGCAAAGATCATGAAGGAATTCGCTGACAAGATCGAGTGCTTTGAGATCAAGGCAGGTTTTGTTGACGGAGGCGTTCTTGATGCAGCAGGTGTTGAGGCTCTTGCGGCAACTCCTTCGAAGGAAGTACTTATTGCAAAGATGATGGGATCTCTTATGTCCTCTCTTTACAGCTTTGCATACGTTCTTCAGGCGAAGATCGACAAGGAGAACGAAGGCGGCGAAGAAGCAGCCGAGGCTCCTGCAGAGGCTCCCGCAGAGGCTTAATTCTGCATAATTTAAATTCAGTTTATTAAATTTAACACAATATTGGAGGAATAGTAAAATGAACGAAAAGTCTACCCAGATCCTTGAACTTGTAAAGGGTCTTACCATTCTTGAACTCGCTGACCTCGTTAAGGCTCTTGAGGAGGAATTCGGCGTATCCGCAGCTCCCGTTGCAGCAGCTCCCGTTGCAGGTGCAGCAGCTCCCGCAGCAGAGGAGAAGACCGAGTTTGATGTCATCCTCAAGGCAGCAGGTGCATCTAAGCTTAACGTAATCAAGGTTGTTCGTGAGATTACAGGTCTTGGTCTTAAGGACGCTAAGGATCTTGTTGAGACAGCTCCTAAGACTCTTAAAGAGGCAGTTTCTAAGGAAGAGGCTGATAAGATCGCTGAGCAGCTCAAGGCAGCAGGCGCAGAGGTTGAACTTAAGTAATTTCATCTCTACAAAAACAAATAGGCACGGCTACCTGCAAGCCGTGCCTATTTTATTCAAAAACGTCGAAAAGCTCCGCAAAATCGGACGATTTTCGACGTTTTTCTTTGTTTTTTACCATCACGGTCCAATTCCAAGCCGTTTTCTTTCAAGAAGATACTTGCGTCTTACTACGGTAAGAAAGGCTTGTACTTTCTCGGATTGGTAGTCTCTGTAGGTCCACGGAAGCTTTTGCCACTTTCCCTTGGCGTAGAAGAGTGTCAGCTCCGTGTAAATTCCGTCGGAAAGAGGAATGCGGAATCCTGTCTTTTTCGTTGTTGCAAGTAAGAGCCTGCCGTGATTTATAAATCCGGGGTCGAGATTTATTTTTCTCTGTCCGTCTTCGGAGAGCATACTCTCCATTTCGTTGGTCAGCATCTTTATCCGTGCTTGCCTTGCGGGGTCAACGAGCTTTTTGAAGCTGTATATCCGTCTTAGCCCCTCGCCTCCAAGCTCGCCATCGTAATATTCGGAAAATTCCTTTGAAAACGAAAATTCCTCGCAAACGTCTTCCCATTCTCCAAACTCGTCGGTGAGCATTTTTAAAGCCTTATCAAGCACGTCCTTGTCGTGGTATATTACTCCGACAATCAGCTTTTCAAATTCAAAATCGTAAATAGCACCCATATCAGTCGAACATCTCCGATGACAGGTATCTTTCACCCGTGTCGGGCAACAGCACGACTACGGTTTTGCCACAGTTTTCTTCTCTTTTTGCAATTTCCACAGCTGCACTGAGGGCGGCACCTGAGGAAATTCCTGCAAGAATTCCCTCGTATCTTCCAAGCTCACAACCGTATTTATATGCATTTTCTGTGCTGACGCAAGCTACCTCGTCGATTATGCTTCTGTTCAAAATTTTTGGGACGAAATTTGCACCGATGCCCTGAAGCTTGTGTGGACCTGCATATCCCCGTGAGAGCAGGGGAGAGTCAGTCGGCTCTACGGCAACGGTCTTGATATTCGGATTTTTACTTTTTAAAAATTCGGAAACTCCTGTAAGAGTTCCGCCCGTGCCAACGCCCGCAACGAAGAAATCGACCTCGCCGTCCGTGTCCTCCCAAATTTCAGGACCCGTGGTGCTTCGGTGTGCCTCTGGATTTGCGGGGTTTGTGAACTGTCCCGCTATGACGGAATTTGGAATTTGCTTCCTAAGCTCCTCGGCTTTTTCTATTGCACCCGCCATTCCGAGCTTGCCGTCGGTCAGAACAAGCTCTGCACCGTACGCCCGAATGAGTAGCTGCCTCTCACGTGACATCGTGTCAGGCATAACGATTATAGCACGGCAGCCGTAAGCGGCAGCAAGCGAGGCAATGCCTATCCCCGTGTTGCCTGAGGTCGGCTCGATTATAACTGTATCTTTGTTTAAAAGGCCCTGCCTTTGGAGGTCGAGGAATATAAATTTTGCTACTCTGTCCTTTGCACTTCCCGCAGGGTTGAACATCTCAAGCTTTGCAACAAGACGTGCACAAAGACTGTGTTTTTTCTCTATGTTATGAAGTCGGAGCAGGGGCGTTTTGCCTACAAGCTCACCTATAGATTCGTGTATTCTTGACATAAAGCTACCTCAATTTGATTTTTAAATATATTGTACCACGAACTTTTAAAAAAATCAACGCTTTTTTTCTTTTTTTATATTGTGCAAATATTTTAAAACGCTTTTTGCTTTTGTGAGTTTTATTGTAGGAAGATAGGAATAATAAACAGTAGTAAAATTTAACACGCCTCTGTACATAAAATTTAAAATGTAAAATAAAGTTTACTTTTATGAGGTTTTTATGAGCTTTGGCGGAAAATTTAAATCTTTCGTTCTCTCATCTTTCCCGCAGGTCGGCAAGCATAACGCCGATTCTGTCTGGCTTTCCTTACGACTTTTTTTATCTATTAGTGCAAATGCACTTTATATTATATGGAATTTCATATTTTTCATCTTATACCGTGACCCTCTTGTGCTTGCCGTGGTGTTTTTTTATGCAATTCTTGTGGGAATTAGATATGCGCTTTTACGTGCCGAAAGGAAGCCTGCCTATTTAAAAAATCCGAGGCGTGTAGCATTTTACGTGGGTATTATGATGCTTATGCTTGATTTATCTATGATCGCACTCATAATTTATACGATAGTCCTCGGACTGAAAAAATCATACAGCCCACTTGCGGTTTTGCCGCAGGCTGCTTTCTCGCTTTACTGCCTTGGAGGAGCACTGTTTCGCATAGCAAGTCACGTACGCTCTCGGGGTGCTATATCCGTGGCAGTTGACACGGTTTCGCTCATTGCGGCACTCTTCTCTGTTTTTAATCTTGCAAATTATGTAGCCCACACTCACTCCCTCGCTCTTACGTACGAGTCGGTTTTTGCTTTTGGCACGGCGGCGGCACTTGCAACTCTTTTTGCCGCAGTTATGCTGATATCTAAAAATTTACCCCATTATTGGGACGGTTAGCAAATGAGTAAATAGCAGATTTCTCTTTCTTCTCATAAACTAAAAACAGCAGGAGGTTAACTTCAAATGCTCGCCTCCTGTCATTTAATGAAAGAGAAGGAATAAAATAAAATGGAAAGAAACGAAAACGGCGTTCCCACCGCTCCCCGTAGCACAGGACGCACGCAAAACGCTCCCCTCGGCTTCTTTGACGAAAACGGTATGATGAACCGCAACCCCGTCGGTGAGGGTGGCTTCCAGGGCGGCTGTAATGGTCAAGGTGGTTGTGGCAATCAAGGTGGTTGTGGCAATCAAGGTGGCTGTGGCAATCAAGGAGGCTGTGGCAATCAAGGTGGTGGAGGAAATACGGATCGCTGCTTAGACACACTTCCGCTTGCGTATGCTTACGTTCCGTGGCAGAATTGGCGTATGTTATATTCACCCGAAAAAGCCCTTGAAAACGGAACGCTATTTGAAGAGCTTAACAAGCCCTTGGGGGTATACGGCAATGAATAGACGGAATATGAATACAAACCAAAACGGTCTTGGCAAGGAAAATCTTGAAAAGAGAATAAAGGCTCTTTGCTTTGCCAAAACAGAGGCAGAGCTTTTTCTTGATACTCACCCCACCTCACGTGTTGCCCTCACGTTTTATCACGATATAGTCACCGAGCTTGAAAGACTTGTCGAGGAGTATAGCGACAAGTACGGACCTATCACCGCCGCACAGTCGAGCAGCGAGAGCTGGAATTGGATTGACGGTCCTTGGCCCTGGCAAAGAGAGACGGATGAAAATAAAAAGGGAGGAATGTAATGTATGTGGATTTATGAGAAGAAATTGCAGTATCCCGTGAATATAGCAACTCCAAACGCTCGCCTCGCAGGTATGATTATCGATGCCCTCGGTGGTCCCGATGGGGAGCTTGGAGCATCTATGCGTTATCTCAATCAGCGTTATATTATGCCGTCCGACAAGGTCATAGGTCTGCTAACCGACATCGGGTCGGAAGAGCTTGGTCATATGGAAATTGTTGCGGCTATAATATATCAGCTCACTCGCAACCTCACCCCCGATGAGATAATAGCGGGCGGCTTTGATAAGTATTATATCGGTCACGGAGACGGAATTTATCCCGCCGCTGCATCGGGCGAGCCATTTAACGCCTTTGCAATACAGTCCAAGGGCGACGCAATCTGCGACCTTAACGAGGACCTTGCGGCGGAGCAAAAGGCACGTGTCACCTATGACAATATTTTGAGGCTTTCCGACGACCCTGACGTAAACGACGTCATCAAGTTCCTCCGCCAGCGTGAAATAGTTCACTATCAGCGCTTCGGCGAGGCGCTTCGCATCGTAATGGAAAAGTAACTAAGTCAAGTCTTTAGTCGGGCTGCCTGCCGTATGGTAGGTAGCCCTTTTTGGTATTTATCCAATTTTTCTTTACATTTATGAAAAGTTATGATATAATAAATTTCATAATCGCAATCTTGTTATTAAGGATAAGGAAAAATCAAATGAAAAAGCTACTGCAAGAAATATTGAATAGTTGCTCACGTTACAAGGAACAGGGAGCAGTTGCAAGCTATATACCCGAGCTTTCAAAGGCGAATCAAAACGATTTCGGTATGTGTGTTATAACCGAAGACGGAAAAATCAGCTGTGCCGGAGATTGTGATAAGCCGTTTACCGTTCAAAGCATAGTCAAGCCTATCATTCTTTTGCTCGCACTCGAGGACAACGGAATTGATCGAGTGCATCGCATCTGCGGAGTTGAAGCCACGGGCAAGCCGTTTGATGCCTTTAATTACAGCGACCGTGCCTTGGAAAGCAAGCATATAAACCCGATGATAAACGCAGGAGCGATTGCACTCTGTACCCTGATTCAAGGAAAAACGTATGAGGAAAGATTCGACCGCCTGATCGACCTTGCAAGAAAGCTTGCAGACAATCCCAGCCTCACAGTCGACAACGACGTATATCTGTCGGAAAAGGCGACCGGCAATAAAAACAGAGCCCTCGCCTATATGCTAAAGGCGTATGGTATGATTGACTGTGACGTCGAGGAGGTTCTTGACGTGTATTTCAAGGCGTGCTCTATAAAAGTCACCTGCCGTGACCTTGCGAAAATCGCATTCGTTCTGGCAAATCACGGGCATATCCCAGGGGCGGACGAGCCCGTCATTCGAACAGAATATGCAAGATACGTAAATGCTATTATGTCTATCTGCGGAATGTACGACGGCTCGGGAGAGTTCGCTCTGAAGGTCGGTGTTCCTGCCAAGAGCGGCGTCGGCGGAGGAATTATGGCAAGCGTCCCCTCACGAATGGGCATTGGAATATATTCTCCCGCTCTTGACACCAAGGGCAACAGTGTTGCAGGAATCAAAGCCCTTGAAATGCTCAGCAAAAAAATAGGACTCAGTATTTTTTGATTCATCAAAGAAAGGGTCGAAAGCCGCCGAAAAGCATTCGGCCTCATAAAAAGCAAAAAAAGCATAAAAAAAGCACGCCTGTGGCGTGCTTTTTTTGCGAAAATTGCGTGAACGGCTGCGTTCGAATCCCCAAATTAAAAAATCTTAGCCAAACCTAAAGGCTCGACTAAGATTTTGGCAGAGAGAGGGAGGGATTCGCTCTTGAATTTTACAAATTATTTCGGAATTAAAGAGAGGTTATAATTTGCAAAATTCTTCGGTCACCGCCTAAAACGATTATCAATCGTTTTTCAACGGCTGCGTTCGAATCCCTAAATTAAAAAAATCTTAGCCAAACCTAAAGGCTCGACTAAGATTTTGGCGCAGAGGGAGGGATTCGAACCCTCGTGTGCTTTTGGCACAAACTGATTTCGAGTCAGCCCCGTTATGACCACTTCGATACCTCTGCATATTAAATTTTAAGCTAAACAAGATTTAGAACTGATAGTTCCGTGGCCCCTTCCGAAAATATAGTCGCCGAGTGTCGCTCGAAGGACTCGCTTCTTCGGCTCGTTATTTTCGTTACACGCTTCGCAAAAATGGTTATTAACCGTTTTATGCTCGCTCACCCGTTATGACCACTTCGATACCTCTGCGTATGAATTTTAGCATATACCAATTTCTTGATACTTGGATATTATATCACATTTTTTCAGAAAAAGCAATACCTAAAATAAGAAAATTTCACGCATAAAGCGAAAAAATGCACAAAGAGCGGAAAATTTGCAAAATTAATAGTGACAAATGCAAAAAAGTATGTTATAATATCTTGAAAGAAAAGATTTTGGAGGATTTATGAAGCTTTTTAAGCGTATTTCTCTTTTGACGTTGATATTGACCTTTGTTCTTTCGCTTGCGTCGTGCTCAACACGCCTTTCCGGTACTTATACAAGCTCTGCAAGTGAGACGAATTATATGACGGAAAGCTTTATTTTTGAAGACAACTCCGTGAAAAGAACTCAAAGCCTTGGCTCCTCAGGTTCGTTTGGCGGCTCGGAGATTACCGGCACCTACGATATATCTTATGCAGGTGTGAGCGAGGGGTATGAGATTACCTTTGTTTGGGATGCCGTAGGCTCTTATGTAGGCAAGACCGAGCAGGAGCGTACGGAAACGTATTTCTTCAAAAAAACGTCGAATTATATTCAAATCGGAGACAAAAAGTACGAAAAGCAGTAGCTTGTACTTGAAAAAGAGGGGGTAAAAGCTCCTCTTTTTTCAATTTTTTAAAATATTTTTCAAAAACCGCTACCAATATTTAAAAAAATGTGTTACAATGTATAAGAAAGACAAAAAAGACGAAAGAGATATAAAAAGAAGATGAGAAAAAAGCCCACTGTCTCATATACAAAAGAGCTTGTAATTACGGCTGTGGCAAGTGCACTTTTTTCGGTGTCGGCTATGATTTCCATTCCTTTCCCTATGCCGTTTACGTGTCAGGTGCTTGCGTTTTATTTCGTACTTTTCACCTTTGGCGGACGTGTGGGGCTTATATCAACTGTCATCTACGTAGCACTCGGTGCACTTGGTGTTCCTGTTTTTGCGGGTTTTTCAGCAGGGGTGGGGCATATTCTCTTTGAGCCGGGTGGAGGATTTATTTTAGGCTTTCTTGCCTCTGCACTTTTGTATTTCTTGCTTGAAGCCTTTGGCTGTGGGCGACGGAGGGTTCTTTTAGCAACACTTTCTTTTGTGACGCTCTATTCAACTGCGAGTGTGACGATTTTGCTCGCTTTTACAAACTTTACGTGGGAGCAGATGTCTGCGGCACTCTCGATGCTCGTGCTTCCTTACGTATTGCCCGATATATTGAAGATGGCACTTGCGGCATTTATTTCGGCAAGACTAAAAAAACACATAAAATTTTTCTGAACGGAGAGAATAAAGAGAGATGAAATCCATAAAAGACGTATTTAAAATAGGAAAAGGACCGTCCAGCTCTCATACAATGGGACCTGCGGCGGCAATGCAGCTTTATATTTCGGAGCATCCTGATGCCGAGGCATACGAGGTCGTGCTTTACGGCTCGCTTTCCAGTACGGGCAAGGGACACGGCACGGACGTTGCTATTGAAAGCGTTTCGGATAAGCCCGTAAAGATATTTTTTGACACGGAAACGACAGCCTTGCCGCACGAAAATACTATGGATATCTTCTCCGTACATAAGGACGGCACCCGTTGCGATAGGCTCCGTGTGATGAGCATAGGCGGCGGAGACATCGCCGTCGAGGGCAGAAAAGCACAGGGGGAGAAGGACGTATACTCCGAAAGCACCTTTTCCGAGATTGCAAAATACTGTATGGACGAGGGCATCAGGCTCTCCGACTTTGTCGTTCAAAGAGAGGGGGAGGGCATTTACGATTTTCTCTATACCGTATGGGGAACGATGAAGGCATCTATCCACGACGGTCTTACTGCCTCCGGCATACTTCCCGGCGGACTTGAGGTCGAGCGTAAGGCAAGGTATCTTTACAACCGCCGCCACATAGATGAAAGCCCCGTAACACGTGAAAACAGAGTGGTTTGCTCCTATGCTTATGCCGTAAGCGAGCAAAATGCCGACAACGGTACCATAGTCACCGCTCCAACGTGTGGCTCTTGTGCGGTTTTGCCCTCTGTACTTAAATATATGCAGGAAAAGCACGGCTTCGACGACAGGCAGATTTTGAAGGCGCTTGCTGTAGCGGGTCTTATAGGAACTATCGTAAAGACGAACGCATCTGTCAGCGGAGCGGAATGCGGCTGTCAGGCGGAGATTGGCACAGCTTGCTCTATGGCATCTGCCGCCCTGTGCGAGCTTTTTGAAATGGGAATAGACCAAATCGAATATGCGGCGGAAATTGCGTTTGAGCATCATCTGGGACTCACCTGTGATCCGATTTGCGGTCTTGTGCAGATTCCTTGTATAGAAAGAAATGCGGTTGCAGCAATGCGTGCAATAAATGCAATGAGCCTCGCAAACTTCCTTTCAGGCTCGAGAAAAATCTCACTTGACTTAGTTATAAAAACTATGTACGAAACCGGCAAGGACCTTTCAAGCCATTACCGTGAAACGTCAAAGGGCGGGCTTGCAAAGCTTTACGTAAATGGAGAGAAATATGGACAAAATTAAGGTAGACAGAATAAACGAGCTTGCAAGAATTTCAAAAGAAAGACCCCTGACTCAGGAAGAGTCTGAGGAGCAAAAGATGTTAAGAAGCGAATACTTAAATGAAGTGAAAGCGGCACTGAGAGGAGATAAAAAATGAGCAAGGAAAAGAATGCTAATTGCTCAGTATGCTTGCAAAAGCTTGAAACCGATGGGGCGGCGGTGCTTACAATGGGACACTATGGCTCCCCAAGGCTTCTTTGTCCCTCTTGCGAGGAGCTTGTAGACACCGCTCTTAAATCCCGTGACACAGATGCGGCAGAGGCGGCTATGGCACGTCTTGGTGAGACTGTAAGCAGCTTTAGTATTGATGACACTGCCGTGACGGAGGCTGTCGAGCAAATTTTTAAGGGTGCAACAGAAAGAATAAAGAAAATCAAGAGCGGTGAATATGATTTTTCTCTTGATGAACAGACAGATGAAGGCGGCTTTGACGAAATCCCCGAGGAGCTGCTTGAAACCGAGGAAGACAAAAAGAAGACCGAAAGAGAGGATGAAGCTAACAGAAAATTCAACAAGGTTATGGACGTTGTGACGGGTGCGGTTTTTGCCGCTGCGGTAGTTTTGCTTGTTTTGTTCTTCTTTTTAAGGTGACACAATGAAAAAGCTACGCATAGGAGCAATAGGTACGAATTTTATAAGCGACAAATTCGCCGAGGCTGCTCACCTTTCAAAAAAGGCAGAGCTTGTTGCAATTTATTCAAGAAAACTTGACACGGGTGCCGCCTTTGCGGCAAGACACGAGCTTAAAAAGGTGTATGCAGATTACGAGCAAATGCTGAGTGACTCGGATATTGACGCTATTTACGTCGCCTC
Source organism: Eubacteriales bacterium (assembly GCA_045655765.1). Taxonomy (GTDB): domain Bacteria; phylum Bacillota; class Clostridia; order Oscillospirales; family CAG-272; genus UBA1740. Next base: position 10,034 of record JAZOQA010000030.1, read on the forward strand.
TCCTCACATCTGCCACGCCGAGCAGGCAGTTATGGCACTTGAGAGCGGAAAGCACGTGCTTTGCGAGAAGATGATTGCGGCAGACCTTGAGGGCTTTTTAGCCCAAAGAGCAGCGGCAGAGCGTAGCGGAAAGGTTTTGCTTGAAGCTATGCGTCCCGATTTTGACCCTGCCTTGCAAATCATTAAAAATGCACTTCCCGCACTCGGCACGCTTCGCCGAGCATCTCTTGAATACTGCCAGTATTCCTCACGCTACGACAGATTTAAGTCAGGAGAGGTATTGAACGCATTTAATCCGAAAATGAAAAACACCGCCCTTGCGGACATAGGAATTTACCCTCTGCATACTGCAATTTCGCTTTTCGGTGAGCCGAGTGGCGTTGTTGCAAGGTCGCTGTTTTTAGAAAACGGCTTTGAAGCTATGGGCAACCTGATGCTTTCTTATCCAAAGATGCAGGTGTCCGTTGCTTATTCTAAAATTACCGACAGCGTTAACCCCTCCGTTATAGAGGGTGAGTACGGCTCTCTTACCTTTGACAAGCAAAACGCTCCGACGAAAATCGTCCTTAAAAAAAGAGGCGAGCCGCCAAGGACGCTCGACTACACGCCCATAGCAAATAATATGCTCTATGAAATTGACGCTTTTGCCGATATGGTGGGGGGCGTGTTGAATTTTAAGCCGTATCTCGATGTTTCCGAGGTAACTATGAGAGTAGTTGACAAGGTCTATTCCCAAACGGGAGCAGACAAATATTTCTAATTATAAAAAACGACGCAGGAGATTTCCCTGCGTCGTTTTTTCTTAAAGTTCTTACATTAATATAAATTAAAGCTTCACAGCATCGCCCGAGCAGTGCGATCCGTCGAACATTCCCTCCATATTTACAAAGTAGCCGCACTTGCTTTTGCGAAATCCTATAGCGGTGAGCAGCCTTTCTTCTGCCGCTCCAAATTCGGCACGGCACTTGTGTGCACCGCAAAGGTCAATGAAATTCATAGTAGTGCGACCAAGTATGAACATAGCCTCAAAATCGTCTGTTCCCGGAGCGGGTGAGAGATTTACAATCAAACCCTCGTCAGCACAAATTTCAAATTGAGAAAAGCCCATAAGCTCCCCATTTTCATATTCACGCATAACGTAGGCAAAAAAGCCCTCCCTTGCACTGACGCCGCAGGCTTCTGCAACAGCCGTTTGCTCCTCAAAGCTCTGTATTGCCGAAATCTTAAACATTTTTAGTCCTCTTTGTCTGTCTTTTCAAGTATTCTATTTCTTGTTCTTCAAGGTATCTCCACCGTCCTGCGGGCAGTCCGTTCAGCTTCAAATCGCCTATTGAAACACGTGAGAGCCTTTTAACAGTAAGCCCCGCTGCCTCACACATTTTTCTTATTTGTCTGTTGCGTCCCTCAACGAGGGTCATATGAAGCACCGTTCCGCTCTCATCGGAAGCACCTACGGCAACCTCAACGGGCTTGATTTTATATCCGTCAATTTCAAGCTCCGAGGTCAAAATCTCGTATTCTGTCTCTCCGACCTCTCCACCTACCTTAACACGGTATACCTTTGGCAGTGAGGTTGAGGGGTGAGTCAGTCTGTTTTTAAGCTCTCCGTCATCGGTTAAGAGCAGCATTCCCTCGGAAATAAGGTCAAGTCTTCCAACGGGGTAGACTCTTGCACTGACACTCTCCAAAAGGTCAGTCACGCACTTTCTTCCTCTGTCGTCAGAGGTGCTGGAGAGGTAGCCTCTCGGCTTGTTCATCATTATGTACGTATACTCTTTTTTGACTGAATGTAAGCGTTTGCCCTTGTAAGTCACGACATCTCTTTGTGGGTCTATTTTTTGACCAAGCTCGGCTACGTGTCCGTTGATGGCAAGGTTGCCGAGCTTGATTTCCTCCTCCGCCTTTCGGCGTGACATAATACCTATATCAGAAATGAACTTTTGAAGTCTGATTTTTTCCATATACTCTGTCCCTCATATTATATTAATGATGATTGCGTTTTGTAAAAAAGTCCTTGATTTTGCCAAAAAAGCCTTTGTCTTTTGCCAAAGACGGTGCACTCTCCTTGGCGACAATGGGTGCTTTGGCAACCTGTTTTCCGTCAAGCGTGAAAATTAAATTTCCGACAGTGTCACCCTCTTTTATAGGGGCTTCAAGTCTTTCGGAAAGCAAAACCTCAAGCTCAGGCTCTGCGTCAGTTTTTAAAAATACCGCCCTCACGTCGTCCTTTAAACCAACTGTGACACTCGATTTTTCCGAGCCTTCAATCGGAATTTGACGAAGAAAGTCAGACGCTTTCATAAGCAGCCTGTTTTCCGTAATACTAAATCCGAAATCCAGCATACGTGCGTGGTCGGACCAATCATTAGGTGCATCGAGAGTTACGCTGATTAGCTTTACTCCGTCTCTTTGTGCAGCACCTACAAGGCACCTTCCTGTAGCCTTTGTATACCCCGTTTTTACACCCACAGCTCCGTCGTAGAGCGAAAGGAGCTTGTTATGATTGTAGAATACACGTGTAATGTCATCTTTTTCCACCGTGTGCTTTTTCGTTTTGACAATCCTTGATATTGCTTCGTTTTCCAGTGCGGCGGCTGCAATCAAGGCAAGGTCGTGAGCTGTAGTGTAATGCTCCTCACTGTCAAGACCGTGTGGATTTGTGAAATTCGTGTCCTCAAGCCCCAGAGCATCCGCCTTGTCGTTCATCAAAAGGGCAAAAGCCTCGACGCTCCCTGCCACAGCACAGGCGAGCGTTACTGCCGCATCGTTTGCACTTTGAAGCAGAAGGGCAAAGAGCAGGTCCTCTACCGTGAACTCCTCACCCTCCTTTAAATAGGCACTGGATCCCTCCGTGCCCTCTGCCACCTTAGGAACGCAAACGGTTTTGTCAAGCGGCAGATTTTCCGCTGTTATGAGAGCTGTCATCACTTTTGTAGTGCTTGCCATTCCAAGTCTTTCGTGTGCGTTTTTAGAGTATAGGAATCTTCCGCTCTCAGGCTCGTAAAGAGTCGCCGCTCTTGCCCCCGTGCTAACACTGTTTGCCGACACGGTGAAGAAAGCGGCACAGGACAGCAGAATTGCTGCCGTGAGAAGAAATATAACTATAATTTTTGACGGGTGATTCTTTCGCATAAGTAAAACTCCTTTCGGTCTTAATTTTCCAAAAGAAGAGCGTTTATATGCAAAGAAATTTATGTCAAAGCGCTCCCTTGATTTTTTCAATTAGCTCGGGGGAATGCTCTATAAGAGAAATCACTCTTTCAAGTCCACAGTCCTCCTTGCCAACACGAATAATCCCAACCTCTCCGCTTTTTTGGACGGTGAGAAAAGCAAGCGGCGTAACGGAAATACCCGTTCCTCCGCCTCCGCCAAATCCCTTGTCGCTAAGAAGCTTTTTTACTCCGTAATCAACTCCTCCCGTAGCAAAGCCAACGGTGATTTTTGAAACGGGAATTACAGTGACGCCCGAGGGCGTTTCCACAGCATCTCCAACCGCCAGCCCCGAGGACGCAAAATCCTTTATCCCCTCAAGGGAAGCCTTTATTATTTCACTCATTTTGTTTTCCGACATTTAAAGGTTAAACCGCCTTTTTATAATTTTTACTTTATAAATTAAAAAGGCACATAAATACACAAAAAGTCTTGATTTGTACGAGACGTCAAGTGCCATATTTTCGGAGGAGAAGCTCTCCGCCGACAACAAAAGTCTTCCCCCTATGCTGTCGGAATATGCGTAAAGGGAAGAAATAATTGCCAGAAAAATCCCCGCATTTTTAGGATTTTCAAAATCGGACACCAGAGGACGTCTTATAAAAAACTCACCGTGTCCGAGAAGATAGCGTGTTGCGGTCAAAAGCCCTCTGATTTGTGGGCGGCGTTTTTTCTTTTTTCGTTTTTTCTTAAAATCTGACAGCGTGACAGAAAAGAGTATTGTTTCAATTTTTATAACAAGTCTTTCTGAAAAAAGCACTCTTATTTCTGTCGGCTCAAAAAGTATAACAAGTAAAAATAAAATCGCAATGACGGAAAGCAGGGCAGCCGTCATTCTCCTTTTATTCCTCCTCGGTTACAGTCTCGTCCTCGTCAAGGCTTTGGAAGTCCTCGGCGGAGTGCTCAAGCTCGTCGTCGGGGCTGAAAGCCTCCTCTGACAAGGGAGCATCGGAATTTGCAGTGGGTTGCGCTTCACTTTCCCTTGCGGCAAGCACAAGGTCGTCGATGGTTGTTTGCACAGCATCGTCTGAGACCTCATCTTCCTTTTGCTCGGTGTTCGTTGTGTTTGCAAATACGTTTTGTATTTCCTCGGAGGTTTTTGGAAGCTCGTCAATGCTGTTTATTCCAAACGCACGGAGAAAGTCGGGTGTCGTTCCGTAGAGCATCGGTCTTCCGGGGGCATCAAGGCGTCCCTTGCTTTCAATAAGCCCACGGTCTATGAGGTTGTTCATAGCATAGGACGAGTCCGCACGTCTTAAGGTATCTACAAAATATCTTGTAACGGGCTGGTTGTACGCAACTATTGCAAGTGCCTCCATTGAAGAGGTTGAAAGAGTACCGTTTCTCTTAAGTCCGAGAGCCTCTCTTATCTCATTGAGATAGTACTGCTTTGTTGAAAGCTGACAGGAATCGGGAAAGGTAAGGAGAATTACGCCTCTCGGTACATTAGGGTCGTTATATTTAAGCGAGTATTCAAACACCTTGTCCTTGATTTTTGCAGGTGTCATTTCAAAAACACGGGCAAGCGTTGCATAGGATATCGGGTGACCTGCGGCAAAGAGAATTGCCTCAAGAGCTTCCTCAAATACAACGGGACGCTCTTCCTTTTCTATTCTCCTATCGGAGCTTACAGCCACAGCTTCAAGCTCGGCTTGGGGTGCTATAATTTCTTCACTCATTTCTTGTCCTCCCTGTTATCTTCTTCACTTTCGCTGCTCTCCTGCGTCATATCCGCATCAAATTCACTCTCTATATGCTCGGAGGGAACCCAATCGGGATTGAGCTTGAATTTCATCTCAAGCCCTGTATATTCGTATTCGGCAATGTCCTCTACAAATTTGACCGTAGTAATTGCAATTCTACCCGTTTTTATAAGCTCAAGTATGCCCATAAAGCGTGCTACAAGCTCGGGACGGGAGTCCGCATCCTTCAAAAGGAAGAACAGCGACGCCTCCCCGTGCTCCTCAAGCAGCTCGCAAATCTGCTCTATTTTCTCCTCTACCGAAACAATGTGACGCTTTATAAGGGGATTTACAAGGTCGGTGGGCTTACGCTCCGCCTCGGCAATCTTAATACGCCTCATAACCGCACTGAGTGCCTTTAAAAGCTGATTCGTTTCAAGGTTAAGCGGCAGACCCTTTTCGGGCGGAATTTCGTCAGTACCCTTAACTACACGTGAGGAGTATTCCTCATAGAGGGGACGGAGCTTCTTTGCTGCCAGCTTTGCCTGCTGATAGAGCAGAAGTGCATCGGCAATCTCACGTCTGGGGTCGTTTTCCGTACCCTCTTCGTGCGGAAGAATCATTCTGCTCTTGATGAGCATAAGCTCGCTTGCCATAACGATGAATTCGCTGGCAATGTCGAGGTCCATACGCTCTGCCTCTTCTATATATTCCATATATTGGTCGCATATTATCGCTATCGGAATGTCAGTTATGCTCACCTTGTTTTTGCTTATAAGAGTAAGCAAAAGGTCGAGCGGTCCCTCGAATTGGTCCAGGCGATATGTCAGCTGCTGTATCATTTATTATCCTCTTTTAACAGTAAAATTGATGAGCTTGAATTAAATAAACGGAAAAAGACTCCAAAAGGAGAGTATAAGGTCGGAAATCTGCATCATTACCCACGAGAGCATATCCCCAAGGGAGAAGATACCTGCTGTGAAAGAAAGCACTGGATTTGCCGCAATGAAAGGAACGGAAAGCAACCCCGACTTTACTATGTCTCCAAGCAAGAGCCAGCCGAGCAGGGCAAAGTAAAGCTGCCTTTCATATCTCATATAGGAGTAGTACGCCTTTGGCGGCAAAAGCGAGCCGAGAATCCTCGAGCCGTCAAGAGGCGGCACGGGAATCAGATTAAAAATTGCGATTCCTATATTTATGCTTTGCAAAAGGTAGACAAATATTATCAAAAACTGCACCGCTGCGGCAGCAAAGCGGGATTCAAATCGGACTCCGGAAAATGCATTTAAAAGCAGAAGGTAAAAAAGCCCCGATATGAATGCCAAAATTATGTTTGAAAGAGGTCCCGCAAGAGCACATAGTGCTATATCTCGCCTCGGCTTTTTAAAATAACGTGTATTTATCGGCACAGGTCTTGCCCAACCGAAATGAAAAAGCACCATACAAAGCGCTCCGACAGGGTCGATGTGCCGAAGTGGGTTGAACGTCAGCCTGCCGTTTAGCTTTGCGGTAGGGTCTCCGAGCTTGTATGCCATAAGTCCGTGCGAAAATTCGTGCACGGTGAGCGTTACAAGTGCGGCAAGTGCGGAGAGAAGTAAAATACTTATATCTAATCTCATTTATTCCGTTTCTCCAAAAATTATTTCCCGACCTCGTGCTTATCGAGAGATGGAGTCATAAATTTTGTTCCAAAGCTGTTCCTTTCCTACTCCGCTGACAGAGGAAAAGGGAAGAATTTCTATCCCCGTTCCCGCAAAGTAGCTTTTGTCAAGCTCCTCGAGCGCCGCCTTTAGCTGCTGTCTTGAGAGCTTGTCTGTTTTCGTTGCAACTACGGTGAATTCAACGCCGTGGTCTATCAGCCAATTTATCATAAGAATGTCATCGTCCGTAGGTCCTGTTCTTATATCTATAAGCTGGATTACCAATTTTATACAGTCGCCCGACGGATTTTTTGTAAAATACTCCTCTGTAAGCGTGCTCCACACCCTCTTTGATTCCTTCGAACGCTTTGCGTAGCCATAGCCGGGGAGGTCTACAAGGTAGATTTTTGAGTCAATGTCGTAGAAATTCACCGTAATGGTCTTTCCGGGGGCGGAGGATACCCTCGCCAATGACTTTCTTCCGAGCATAGTGTTAATAAGCGAGCTTTTTCCTACGTTTGACCTGCCGGAAAGTGCAATTTGAGGCTTTGCCTCCCTTGGAAACTGCTTAAGCGTGCCCGCAGAGAGGGATATTTTTGCATTGTTTGGATTGATTTTCATATTTTACCTTACCAAAGCCGCACGAAGAACATCCTCCGCAGAAGAGCAGGGAATGAACTCAAGTGCATTTTTTGCCTCCGTATCAATTTCATCAAGGTCGGGCAGATTATCCTTTGGCAAAATTACGGTCTTAACTCCCGCACGGTATGCGGCAAGAGTCTTTTCTTTAAGACCGCCGATTGGCAAAACCTTACCTCTTAAGGTAATCTCTCCGGTCATTGCTACGTCACGTTTTACGGGAATGCCCCCAAGTGCACTGACTATGGCAGTCACCATAGTTACGCCTGCGGACGGACCGTCCTTTGGAATTGCCCCCTCGGGGAAATGGATATGTATATCTTTGTTTTTATAAAATTCGCCGTCGAGCTTGTATTCACTTGAAAGCGTGCGTACGTAGGAGTGCGCAATCTTTGCCGATTCCTTCATAACGTCGCCGAGCGAGCCTGTAAGCTCTATCTTTCCGCCGCCGTCCATAACGGCGACCTCAACCTTGAGTAGGTCTCCGCCCGACTGCGTATAAGCAAGTCCGTTTACAACGCCAATGGGGTTAGATTCCTCAAGCTTTTCGGGCAAGATTTTCGGCTTTCCGAGGAATTCGGAGAGATTCTTTTCCGTAATTCTGACGCTCTTAGCATACCCCTCGGCAATCTTTTTTGCACTCTTTCTTATGAGTGAGGCGATTTTTCTCTCAAGATTTCTCACCCCGGCCTCTCTTGTATAGCTCTTTATAAGCTCGCAAATTCCGCCGTCGGTGATGCGGAAATGCTTTTTCGTAAGTCCGTTTCTTTGAAGCTGCTTCGGAATAAGATGATTTCTTGCAATTCCGAGCTTCTCAGTGTCGGTGTAGGTGGAAAGCTCAATGATTTCCATTCTGTCGAGCAGGGGGGCGGGAATACCGTCATAGCTGTTAGCTGTGGCTATAAACAGTGTGTCCGAAAGGTCTATGGGCAATTCCATAAAATTGTCACGGAATGCCTTGTTCTGTTCGGGGTCAAGCACCTCCAAAAGCGCAGAGGTGGGGTCGCCCCTGAAATTGCTCGCCATCTTGTCGATTTCATCAAGCACTATAACGGGGTTTTCAGCCTTGGCGTTTATAAGGGCGGTAACTATTCTGCCGGGCATAGCACCTACGTAGGTCTTTCTGTGTCCTCTTATCTCCGCCTCGTCGTGCATACCGCCGAGAGAAACACGTGCGTACTTGCGTCCGAGTGCTCTTGCAACGGATGCGGCAACCGAGGTCTTTCCTACACCGGGAGGACCTACAAGGCAGATGATTTGATTCTTGATGTTGTCCGAGAACTGCTTTACCGCAACAAATTCGAGAATCCTCTCCTTTACCTTTTCAAGACCCTCGTGATCCTCGTCGAGAATTTTTCTTGCATCTTGGACGCTTATAGAATCGCTCGTACGCTTTCCGAACGGAAATTCAAGACACGTATCCAGATACGTACGCAAAACCGTGCTTTCTGCCGCACCGAACGGAGTTTTTGCAAGCTTTCCAAGCTCCTTGTAGAGCTTTTCCTTGACCTCCTCGGGCAGGCTTGCCGCCTCGATTTTGTCCTCGTATTCTTTTATTTCGTCGTCCTCGTCCTCGCCAAGCTCCGACTGAATGGCCTTGATTTGCTCACGGAGGAAATAGTCCTTTTGATTTTTGTCGATTTTTTCACGCACCTGCATCTGAATGTCGTGCTCGCATTCGAGCAGAAGACGCTCCTCCTCAAGGGAGTAAATAAGACGCTCCAGCCTCGTTCTCGGCATAAATGCTTCAAGCACGTCCTGCTTACCCTTGTAGTCTATAAGCGCACTTGATGCGACAAAGTCGGCAAAGTACCCCGGCGAGCTTATTGCCTCTGCCGTCATTCTCAGCTCGTCCGTAAAGGCGGGGTGTATGCTCGAGAGAAGCTTAAGCCTGTTTTTCACCTCGAACATAAGCGCCTCGTTATCGCTCGATGCCCTGACGGAGTCGGACTCAGATTTGACCGTTGCGTTTGCAACGAAGTAACCCTGATCGGATGAAACGGCCTTTATCTTGGCTCTCGCAATGCCCTCGAAAACCACCGACAGGTTGCCGTGCGGATTTTTAACAACGTGCTTGATTTGCGCAAGGACACCGACCTTGTAAAGGTCGCTCGCCTCCGGCTCATCGACGGAAATATCTCTTTGCGTAACAAGCAGAATCTTTGCCTCGTGCATAGTTGCCGCCGCAGTAAACGCTTTGAGCGATACACCTCTTACAATCTCTATATTATGTTGTACGGCAGGAAAAGCAACCACTCCTCGAAGTGGAATAAGCGGCAGATTTACCTCACCGTACATTTCAATTTTTTCTGACATAAAAAGATACCTCTTGATTTTAAACATATAAATTCATTATATTATATCACGAAACGAATGAAAAGTCCACCGTTTTTAAAAAAATTAATAGATATTTAAAAATTAAATGTAAATGTATTACCCCTTACTTCATAAAACGGCGAAAACAATAAAAATATTGTAAAGCTTTTAACTTTGAAGCAAAAAAAGATTGACTAACACCCGAAAATGTGTTACAATGATATGAAATGCTATTGAGAGAAGAAAGGAGCTTTTCTGACCGTGATTATTCTCGGAATTGACCCGGGGCTTGCCATTGTGGGCTGGGGCGTTATTGAAAGCGTCGGTGGAAAAATCCGCCCCTTGGCGTACGGTGCAATACGCACTCCCGCACATACGGATATAGAGGCGAGGCTTTTGATGATTGCGACGGACCTTGAAGCCGTTATAAAAAAGTATAACCCCGACGAGATGGCGGTTGAGGAGCTGTTCTTTACAAACAATATAACGACGGGCATTTCCGTTGCAGAGGCACGTGGCGTAATTCTTTGTACGGCACACAGGCTCGGGGTTAGGATTGCGGAATATACCCCGCCACAGGTCAAGCAGGCTGTTGTAGGCTACGGCAAGGCGGAAAAGCATCAGGTCATTGCAATGGTAACGTCGATTTTACGTCTTCAAAAGCCGCCGAAGCCCGATGACACCGCCGATGCCATTGCGATAGCAATTTGTCACGCTCAGTCCCGAGGCTCGGCAATGGGAAAATATTTCAATCAAAGAAAAACGTTCTGACATAGGAGCAAAAAAAGCTTATGTGGATTGCAAATAAATGGAATGACTATAAAATTATCGATACCTCAGACGGAGAGAAGCTTGAAAGGTGGGGCAGATACACCCTTGTACGCCCCGACCCACAGGTGATTTGGAAGCCGAAAAAGCAAAGCCCTCTTTGGAGGAGTGCCGATGCTATATATCGCAGAAGCTCCTCGGGAGGAGGAAAGTGGAGCGAGAACCGTCTTCCCGAAAAGTGGAGCGTATCCTACGGACCTCTTAAATTCGTGATAAAGCCTATGGGCTTTAAGCATACGGGACTTTTTCCCGAGCAGGCGACGAATTGGGATTGGTTTTCCGAGCTTATAAGAAATGCGGGAAGACCTATAAAGGTTTTAAATCTCTTCGCATATACGGGCGGAGCAACCGTTGCCGCAGCAGCGGCGGGAGCGTCGGTTTGTCACGTGGATGCATCAAAGGGTATGGTCGCACAGGCAAAGGAAAACGCCGCACTGTCCGGTCTTGCGGACGCACCGATACGCTACATTGTAGACGATTGTAAGAAATTTATCGAGCGTGAAATACGCCGTGGCAATAAGTACGACGGAATAATTATGGACCCTCCGTCCTACGGCAGAGGACCGACGGGCGAGGTTTGGAAAATCGAGGAAAGCATAGATGATTTTGTCACCCTCACATCAAAGCTGCTCTCCGACAACCCGCTGTTCTTCCTTTTGAACTCTTACACAACAGGACTTAATGCATCTACTATGAAATACATCACCGATATTCGCTTGCTCTCTGATTTTTCGGGGAAAAGTGAGGCAGATGAAATTGGTCTGCCCGTTGAAAGCACCGGGCTTGCGCTTCCTTGTGGCTCAAGCGTCAGAGTTCACTTTCATAAAAAATAAGTTTTTAATAAGGTTTTTATAAAATGAACGATTCTATAATTAAAGCACAAAGACTTGGATTTACGTATTTTGACGAGGATTCCGAGCAAGAGAGCAAAGATTACCTAATCCCCGCCCTCAAGGACGTTAATATCACGGTCGAGCGTGGAGAATACGTTGCAGTCCTCGGACACAACGGCTCGGGCAAATCGACCCTCGCAAAGCTCCTTAATATGATACTTGTCCCCACCGAGGGCAAGGTATTTGTAGACGGAAAGGACGTCACCGCCGAGGATTTCACCGAGGACGACCTCTTTGACGTAAGGCGTAAAATCGGTATGGTGTTCCAAAATCCCGACAACCAGCTTGTAGCCACGGTCGTTGAAGAGGACGTTGCGTTCGGACCCGAAAATCTCGGGCTTCCCCGTGAGGAAATAAGACGCAGAGTTACAAACGCCTTAAACCTCGTTTCTATGCAAAATTATGCAAATCACGCCCCCCACAAGCTCTCGGGCGGACAGAAGCAGCGTATAGCCATTGCGGGCATTATAGCTATGAAGCCCGACGTCATAATATTCGACGAATCCACGGCTATGCTCGACCCCCTTGGAAGACAGGCTGTTGTTGATATAATGGAAAAGCTCAACCGTGAAGAGGGCATTACCGTTATTAACATTACCCACTATATGGATGAGGCTGCAAGGGCTGACCGTGTAATAGTAATAAACGACGGCAGACTCTTACTTGACGGCAAGGCACGTGAGGTCTTCTCAGAGGTTGCTCTTTTGCACGAGATAGGACTTGAAGCACCCCAGGGTACAGAGCTTATATACGAGCTGAGAAAAGAGGGATTTGACATAACGGGTGACTGTCTTTCCGAGCAGGAAAGTATTGCGACACTCCTTTCATTTCTTGAAAAATATAAAACGGAAAAGTACTGATGAATAGCATATTAAAGATTGAAAACGTTTCGTACGTTTATAGTAAGGGTACACCCTTTCAGCTGACCGCGCTTGACAACGTAAGTGTGGAATTTGAGCGTGGAAAAATAACAGGTCTTATAGGACACACAGGCTCGGGTAAATCCACGCTTGTCAACCTCTTTAACGGCCTTTTGAAGCCGACGGAGGGTCGTGTTTTGCTTGACGGCGTCGATATATGGGAAAGGCCAAAGGAAATTTATAAAATAAGATACCGTGTCGGTCTTGTAATGCAGTATCCCGAGTATCAGCTCTTTGACGAAACCGTCAGAGACGACATTGCCTTTGCACCCCGCAATCTCGGACTTTCAAAGGAAGAAATTGATGAGCGTGTTTGTGAGGCGGCAAGCTATGCGGGAATAGGTGATGACATTCTTGACAAGTCACCCTTTGAGCTGTCGGGCGGGCAGAAACGCCGTGCGGCGATAGCCGGCATTCTTGCAATGCGACCCGAGGTGCTTGTCCTCGACGAGCCTGCGGCAGGTCTTGACCCACGTGGCAGACGTGAAATTCTCGGCGGTCTTTGCGAGTATGTCAAGCGAAACGACGCTTCTATAATACTTGTCAGCCACTCTATGGAGGATATGGCTCTTTACTGCGACAACGTCGTTGTTATGAACAACGCAAAAATATACAAAACGGGAACTGTTAGCGAGATTTTCTCCGATGCAGACTCTCTTATAGACATCGGACTCAACGTCCCCGAGGTAGCAAGGATTGCCTCGGCTCTTAAAGCAAAGGGAATTAAGCTCGACGGCACTCTTTATACCGTAGAGGGCGTAAAGGAAGCAATAAAGAAGTACGTAGGGAGGATGGGAAAATGATTTCTGATATTACCCTCGGACAGTATTTCCCGGGATTTTCCGCCATTCATAAAATGGACCCGAGAATGAAGATTGTTGCCGCCGTTATCTATATTGTTGCAATTTTTATGGTAAATACACCGGCTGCCTTTGCCGCTCTTATCCTCTTTACGCTTATGATGATTATAGTCAGCCGTATTTCCGTAAAGGTGATTTTAAGAGGCGTAAGACCCATTATTTTTATCTTGATTTTCACCGCCGTAATCAATATACTGCTGACCGACGGCGAGAGTGCCCCTCTTGTCGAATTTTGGATTATAGAAATTTATAAAGAGGGAATAATAAGAGCGGTCTTTATGACACTCCGTGTCACTGTTTTGATAATAGGCACGAGCGTGCTTTTGACCTACACGACCTCTCCTATCTCGCTGACCGACGGCATAGAGTCGCTTTTGAAGCCTCTGAAATTCATAGGAATTCCCGTCCATATGTTTGCAATGATGATGTCTATTGCACTTCGCTTCATTCCTACCTTGATTGAAGAAACGGAGAAGATTATGAACGCACAAAAATCCCGAGGTGCCGATTTTTCAAGCGGCGGTCTTGTAAAGCGTGCAAAGGCACTCGTACCCTTGCTCGTTCCGCTCTTCGTTTCATCGTTCAAAAGGGCAGAGGAACTTGCCACGGCTATGGAATGTAGGTGCTACAGAGGCGACAAAAACCGCACAAAGCTCGTAAAGCTTGCGTATAAGCCACGTGATTTCTTTGCATTTCTTATTTTTTCATTGCTTCTTGCCCTTGTAATTATTTCTCGCAATGCGACTGATATTTTCGAGCTTTCGGTCTGGGTTAAGAATATTGCCTTTTATCACATTTGACAGGTGAGAAAATGAAATATCTTGCAAAAATCAAATATCTTGGCACAAATTTTCACGGCTTTCAGGTTCAGCCCGCAAGCCGTACTGTCCAAGGCGAGCTTAACGCCGCCCTCGACCTTGCGTTCGGCGTGCCGTGTAAGGTGACGGGGTGCAGCCGCACCGATGCGGGCGTGCACGCATCGGAGTTCGTAATTCTGGTTGAAACGGACGGAAAAATTCCGCCACAGAGGCTGCCGCTTGCCGCCGCACGCTATCTGCCGCCCGATATATCACTCTTTTACGCCGAGGAGGCAAGGGACGGCTTCCACCCACGCTACGACGCACTCTCAAAGGAGTATCTTTACCGCATATATAACGCAAAGGTTCAAGACCCGTTTGAGTACGGCAGGGCGTGGTTTTTGCCGAGAATTATTGAAGAAAAGGAGCTGTCCTTGATGAAAGAGGCGGCAGAGTGCTTTGTCGGACGCTATGATTTTTCCGCATTTATGTCCGAGGGCTCGGACGTTTCTGACACAGTGCGTGAGGTGAAGTATTTGACCGTCGAAAAAAACGGTGATTTCATCGAAATCCGTATATGTGCCGACGGCTTTCTTTACAATATGGTCAGAATTATAGTCGGCACGCTTACCGAGGTTGCTTTCGGAAGATTTTTACCCTCCGATATGCCGAAAATCATAGCCTCGGGAGAAAGAAAAAACGCAGGTCCGACAGCTCCGCCAGAGGGACTTTATCTCAACAAAGTCAATTATTAAAATTATAACCATTTTTTCAAGAGAATATAAAAAAGCACTCCGTGGGAAAATTTCTTTGATGAAATTAACCTGAAGAAAGGAGTGCTTTTTGCATTTTTCAAGATGAACGCAGTGAAGAAAATAATCAAAATTACCGTCCGCACGCTTGTTATATCCGTGCTGCTTCTCGCCCTTGTTTTTGCCGTCGGCTACGCTATAATAAAAAAAAGCATAGATTACGAAAGGGACGACGAGCTTTTCAGAATGGCAAAGGGCACGAGCGTGACGAGGTTTTACGCAGATTCAGGGGACGGCTCGGAGTACGCGCCCATCGAGATAGAAACTACAGCCTTTGGTGCGGAGCGTAAGGTATGGTATTCAAAGGACGATGTGTCAGACTTTTTGAAAAAGGGCTTTATAGCCGCAGAGGATAGAGAATTTTATACGCATAAGGGCGTGAATTTCAGACGCACCTTAGGTGCGGCGCTAAACTATATTTTCAACACCCGTGACGGCTACGGAGCGTCCACTATAACACAGCAGGTTGTAAAAAACATAAGCGGCGACAACGCTCCAACCCCCAAACGCAAGCTATATGAAATATTCCGTGCCCTTGAAATGGAAAAAAGGCACACCAAGGAGGAAATACTCGAGCTTTATTTAAATATCGTTCCGATGAGCGAGAATATAGCGGGTGTCGGCTTTGCCGCCGAGCAGTATTTCGGAAAAGAGCCGAACGAGCTTACTCTTGCCGAGGCTGCTGCGGTGGTGGGAATTACAAACTCACCGAAAAGATATAATCCAAGGCAAAACCCCGAGGCGTGCATAAAGCGTCGGAACACAGTTCTTTTGGCAATGCTTGATATGAATTTTATATCAAAGGAAGAATACGAAAAAGCTTGCTCCGAGCCACTCACCCTGGCACCCGTGTCAAATAAAAGCTATTCCTCTTGGTTCGTTGAAACAGTCATTTCCGACGTTACCTCAGAGTTTACAAAAAGATACGGAATTTCCGAGGCGGCGGCAAGACTGAAGCTTATGAAGGGTGGATATAAGATTTATACAACCGAAAACCCAAACGTGCAAAAAACGCTTGAAGCTTTTTTTGAAAACGAGGAAAATCTCCCCCCCGAAATAAACGACGGTTTAAATTACGCAATGTGCGTTTGCGATTCCCAAAACGGCAATCTCCTCGGAATTATCGGAAGAGCAGGACAGAGGAGTGCCGGCGGACTTTTGAACCTTGCTACTGTGCCGCACCCCCCCGCCTCGACCTTAAAGCCGCTCGCTCTCTACGCCCCCCTTATAAATTCGGGAGATATAAATTGGTCTACAATTATTGAGGACACGCCTACCGAAGTTTCTGAAAGGGACGGAGAGTACGTTCTCTTTCCGCACAACTCCCCGAATGTTTACCAAGGTCCGATAACGGTAAAGGATGCCCTCCGTACCTCGAAAAACACCGTCGCTGTCAGACTTTATAAAAAACTCGGAGCAAGAAAAATCTTTGATTCATTAAAGCGTGACTTCAATTTTGACACACTCGTCGAGCGTGCGGAGGGCTACTCGGGCACAGTAAGCGACCTTGCACCCTCGCCTCTCGCCCTCGGTCAGCTCAGCTACGGCGTGCCTCTTCGCACTCTCACCGAGGCGTATACGGTCTTTCCCTCCGAGGGTACACTGACAAGAGGTCGCAGCTACGTGCTCATAACAGATGACAGAGATAATACGGTAATCGACAACCGCCCCGTGAAAAGAGAGGTATTTTCAAAGGAAACGGCGCGGCTGATGAATCAGCTTCTAATGAACGTTGTCGCCGACGGCACAGCAAGGAAAATAACCCTCAAGGATACCGTTGATACAGCAGGAAAGACAGGCACCTCGCAAAGCAACTACGACAAGCTTTTTGTCGGCTACACCCCATATTATACTGCGGGAATATGGTGCGGCTACCCCGACACAAATACACCGGTAGAACGCCTCTCTGTATCTCACCTTGAAATATGGGACAGAGTGATGAATGAAATTCATAAGCAAAAGGACTGCGAGGAGCATTTTTCAACAGAGGGGCTTATTACTCTCGATTATTGCAAGGACTCGGGACTTCTTGCTACCGATGAATGCCTTACCGATGAGGGTAGCGGAATTGAACGAGGCTGGTTTTTGCCTGATTTCTGTCCGCAAATTCCGTGCCCTCACAGCACCGCCCCAAGCGACAACGAGAGGGAGAAGTCAGGAGGCGTGTGAAGTTTTAAGCCTTAAAAACAAAAAACCTGCACCTTCAATAAATGCAAAGCCCCGCTAAAAACGGGGACTTTGTTAATTTTACAGTAGCTTTTGCCACTCATTTGCTGCCGAAACAATATTTATTCTTCTACGATTTCATTTATAATTAAAAGAAATGTCTTAATTTTATCTTCAATACATCTTGACTTACAAAAAAGTGTAGTTATTACCTATTAATAAGATATATGGATATGCATAATAGCACAACATATATGTTAGGGTAGCGGCGGCATTTGCTATGCAACCCGAAAAACGTCTGCCGTAATGCGAGCCTTACGGCTCACAACGGGTTCTTCGCCCTCGTTTCCCCGAACCAAAAGAAAATACGGCGAAGCCCTAAAGATATACCACGCACAGATTTTGATAAAAAAGAGGGGAGGGAC
>JAZOQA010000031.1:0-31672 GCA_045655765.1 Eubacteriales bacterium
CGAGGGTCAAACAGTAAGAGGAATTGTAAGAAGTGTTGAAAGCTATGGAATTTTTGTGGAATTAAAGCCTAATCTTGCAGGTCTTGCTGAATTTAGGGACGATATTGAGCCGGGGCAAAGTGCCGCTGTTTACATAAAATCGATAATTCCGGAAAAAATGAAAATCAAGCTCATAATAATAGATGCACACGACGCAGAATACGAGCGTGAACCGCTTGAATATTTTATTGACACAGACGAAGTTACACATATTGATTCGTGGCTCTATTCCCCGCCCTCGTGCAAGCGTGTAATAGAAAGTATATTTTAATTTTGTGTGGTCTATGAACGCATTTTACGGATAACCGAATAAAAAACAAGTGGAGCACTGTAATCACGGTGACTCCACTTGTTTAATTCTCTCAAAATAGAGGACAAGGCTTGATTTTTAATCTCGGGTATGATAAAATTATAAAAAACGCTAAAAGAGGGGTCGGAATGGTACATATAGGCAACGATTGGGACGAAATTCTCGGGAATGAATTTACAAGCGATTACTACCTTTCCTTACGTGAGTTTCTGAAAAAAGAATACTCATCAAGGTGTATATATCCGCCGATGAACGACCTGTTCAACGCACTCCGCTACACCTCGTTTGAAAACACCAAGGTCGTTATACTCGGTCAAGACCCGTATCACGGCAAGGGACAAGCTCACGGACTTTGCTTTTCCGTAAAAAGCGGTGTGCCTCACCCACCGTCCTTAAAGAATATCTTTAAGGAGCTTACAGATGAGTACGGTATCCCCGCTCCTAAGTCGGGCGAGCTTGTCGGCTGGGCAAAGCAAGGCGTGCTGCTTCTTAACGCCACACTTTCTGTAAGAGAGGGACAGCCTCTTTCGCATAAAGGACAAGGCTGGGAGACTTTGACAGACTCTATTATAAAAAAAGTAAATGAGAAGAGCGAGCCTGTCGTATTTATGCTTTGGGGCACAAACGCACGTGCAAAAAAAGTCTTTATAACAAATCCTCGCCACCGCGTGCTTGAATGTGCCCACCCAAGCCCCCTTTCCGCTTACAACGGCTTTTTCGGATGCGGTCATTTCAAGAGTGCAAACGCCTTTCTTGAAAAATGTGGCAGAGCCACCATAGATTGGGCGAAAATCAATGAAATCTAACATAAAAACTCCTGCAAGGTCATAAAGCCGAGCAGGAGTTTTTTGTATTAACAAACAGTCTTTATTATAAAATAAGCGAGCACAAGCACACCGAGTGCTATTCTGTATATACCAAAGGAAATAAAGCTGTGACGCTTTACAAAATCCATAAGGAATTTAATTACGCCAAGAGAAACTACGTATGAGACAACTATTCCGACAAGGAGCAGACCTATTTCCGCAAGGCTTGCACTAAAGCCGTCCAAGAGAAATTTCAGTATTTTAAGAGCAGATGCTCCAAGCATAATGGGAATTGCCATAAAGAACGAAAATTCCGCACTTGCCGTCCTCGATACACCTGTGAGCATACCGCCAAGGATTGTTGAACCCGAGCGTGAGGTGCCGGGAATCAAAGACAAAACCTGAAAAGTGCCTATTTGAAGAGCATCTCTGTACGTCAGGTCCTCTGCACTTTCCACACGGTATTTACTGTTGTTTTTGAACTTTTCCGTTACGATGAAAAGTATACCGTAGACTATAAGTGCTATGGCAACGACGAAATAATTATAAAAATATTCATCAAAAAGGTCGTCAAGCAAAACGCCGAGTATTGCCGCAGGAATTGCACCTACTATTACCTTACACCAAAGAGACAGTGTGGATTTACGCTCCTCTATGCTTTTCTTCCTTGAAAAAGGGTTAAGTCTATGGAAGAAAAACGTAGGCACGGCAAGAATAGCACCCAGCTGAATAACGACGAGAAAAAGTTCCTTAAATTCCTCGGAAACCTCAAGCTTAATAAACTCGTCAAGGAGTATCATATGTCCCGTTGAGCTGACGGGCAGCCATTCAGTAATGCCCTCAACTATGCCAAGCACAATGGCTTTGATAATCTCTATAAAATCCATAAATTACCTCGCTCTTATAATATCACCCTCACACATTTTAATGGGCGTTTTCATATAAAATTTCATATATGGGTGACTTGTCGCAGAAATAGGATTCCATTCCTCGTCAAAAAGCTCGCCTACCGTAAGCGGTGTGCCGACAGAGCCGGGAGTGAGCATTTCAATAGGATCGCCAACGCTCATTTTGTTACGCTGTGACATAAGTGCCATTCCCCGCTCTTCATCGTATGCAAGCACCACCGCAAGATATGCCTTGTCCTTGATATATCCCGTGGTTTTTGCGGTATTTGCATCTATATGAGAATCCGAAAAATAATATCCCGTTGCATAATCTCTGTGACTGACGGATTCAAGCTCTCGATACCAAGCAGGGTCATATTTGTATTCGCCCGAAAAATAGGAGTCGAGTGCCATTTTGTAGGTATTTGTTACGACTGCGGTATAATATGCGGATTTCATTCTTCCCTCAATTTTAAAGGAATTAATACCCGCCGAAACAAGATCCGGAATATGCTCTATGGTGCAGGTGTCCTTGCTTGCCATTATAAAGGTTTCGCCATTCACTTCCTCTATCGGCATTTTTGCATCGGGACGCTTCTGCTCGGATATTTCATAGCCGCTTAAGGTGTAGTTCCACCTGCAAGGCTGAGCACAGGCACCTCTGTTTGCATCTCTTGCGACTATGTGCCCCGAAAGCAAGCATCTGCCGCTATATGAAATGCACATAGAGCCGTGAACAAAGCATTCAAGCTCCACCTCATCGGGCAAAGCGGCTCTTATTGCCTTAATTTCATCGAGCGTCAGCTCTCTTGCAAGCACAATTCTTTTTGCTCCGAGTGCGTGCCACGCCAAGCAGTCGTGAGAGCTTACGGAATTTGCCTGGGTTGAAATATGTATCTCCGTGTCAGGCAGAATTTCCTTTGCAAGCATAAGAACTCCAATGTCGGCTATGATAAGTGCATCCACTCCAACGGTACGAAGAGATATAAAATATTCACGCAATGCCTCATACTCATATTCACGTGGCATCGTGTTGACGGTAAGATACACCTTTACGCCTCTTTCGTGTGCATATTTAACCGCATCTGACAGCTCCTCAAGAGAAAAATTATCCGCTGCAGCACGCATTCCGAAAATCTTTCCCGAAAGGTAAACTGCGTCTGCACCGTAGCGTATTGCGGCACACATTTTTTCAAAATTTCCCGCAGGCGAAAGCAGCTCGGGTCTTTTCATCATCAGCCTCCAAAGCAAAATTTCATATACAGTATATCATATTATTAAGTAAATTTCAAGTTTTTGGAATCATAATTAAATTTATTTCCCAAGCAGGCAGACAAAGGAGTCGTCTTAAATAAAAGGAATAATTGGGATATTGACTTTTAAGAAGATTTATAAGTTCAAAAAGGTCTCGGCTCTTGTGATAAAGCGATACGAGCAAGGTCGGGTGACTTTTTCGAATAGTTGCCTCTGTGCCTGAAAGGGCTTCACGCTCTGCTCCCTCCACGTCATATTTTATGTAATCAACGCTTGAAATACCGAGGTCGTCTATGCGTAAAAGCGAGGTGTCCGCAAGGGTATGCTCATACGAATGAGTGGAAGCCTCAAGCACCGAGGAATTGCGGTTTCCGCTGACTGCAAACGCACCGGTTTCAGTCTTGTCCCACGCCGCCGCATTATAGCTCTTTAGCTCTATGTCACTAAGTGTACTCACGTATTTACAAAGCCTTTTATACGTCTTCGGGTCAGGCTCAATCAGGGTGGCTTTCTTTAGATTAGGAAAATATCTTCGAGCCTCATCAAGCGTGTCGCCGTTATACGCACCGACGTCTATAATTGACGTAATCTTTTCCCTTGGAAGAAGCGAATACATATCGCCTTGAGTTGTATATGCGTCAAGTAAAAACTTAATTCTGCCCGATAATTTATATCGAATTACAGAAATATATATGCGTTTTGATTCATCGTCTTCAAGAGCGTTATATGCATCTGAAATCTCGCTGTAATGAGCGTTGTAGAAATCGGAATCAAAGTAAATATCCTCCTCCGACACGGGCATATCGGGAGCGTAGAGATCGTATTTTTCATCATATTCGGCAATCATCTTAAGCACCTCGGGACGCTTTGTGGCAAACGAGAGCAAAATGACAAAATCGGGATACGTCTGTTTGATTTCGGAAAAGGATTTGACCCTCACACCGTGAAAGCTGTGACCTCTTACAAATCCATCGGAGGCAAATACGTCGGCAAATTTTATTCCAAAGGAATCCAGTCTTTTTATAAGCTTGTCCGCTCCGTTGCCCATACCGTAAATTACTATAGGTCTCGTTTCTTTTTTTAATTCCTGCCACATATCCGTTTTCATCGGAAAATCAGGAAGCTTATACATAAAATCATTCCTTTCCCCTAAAATATCCTCTTAAAATCTTGCTTTTTTTGAAGATGTATGTTACAATAATTAAAAAAGCAAACGGAGGTTATTTATGGATTGCTTGTTTTGTTCAATAATTAAAGGTGAGATTCCGTCAAATAAGGTGTATGAGGACGAATATTGCTACGCATTTTTCGACATTAACCCTCAGGCCCCCGTCCACGTGCTTATAGTTCCTAAGCTTCACGTTCCGTCTTCGGATATGATAAACGAGGAAAACGTGGGTGCTGTTGCACAAATATTCACCGCTATACCTGAAATCGCCAAAAAGCTCGGACTTGAAAACGGCTACCGTGTTGTAACAAACGTCGGAGATGACGGCTGCCAGAGCGTAAAGCACCTGCACTTTCACCTGCTCGGCGGCAAAAAGCTGTCGGAGACTATGGCATAGTTTTCCCCTAAAAAGTCAAATCTCGCTTACTCGAAGCCGAGCAAGCGAGATTTTCTTTAACCTGTCGGGCGAAAATGTTGCCGACGGGATTTTAGGCAAAGGCGGAAAATTAAGTCTTTTCCTTAACCTTAGCTGCCTTACCCACTCTGTCACGAAGATAATAAAGCTTCGCACGGCGAACCTTTGCTTCGCGGAAGACAACAATCTTGTCAACGTTGGGGGAATGAAGGGGGAAGGTCTTTTCAACACCTACACCGTAAGAAACACGTCTTACAGTAAAGGTCTCGGAAATTCCGGCACCGTGCTTTGCGATAACGGTACCCTCGAACATCTGAATTCTTTCCTTCTCACCCTCGACGATCTTAACGTAAACCTTTACGCCGTCGCCGATTCCGAACTGAGTAACCTCAGTCTTAAGCTGCTCACTAACAAAAGCCTGGATCTTTTCCATAATGGCCCTCCTATTACTACGAACATTCGTGCGGGAGCTTGCAGAGGACTGTTCTGATATTCAGCGGTATGCCAAAAAGACATACGCACAGTTATCACTATTATACCACAAGCATCAAAGAAAATCAATACCCTTTTTAAAACTTTTGCCATTTTTCAAGAAACGTGCATTTTTGCACGTTTTTTCTGCCGCTATTGTACAAAATGCACACGAAAACGAATATTATTAATTAAAAAAACGGAAGATTACATATTGTATTTTCTTTTTAAATATGGTAAAATATTATATTATATTGTTAGTAAAAGGGGTGACTTCGATGGCAAAAAACATTCCCGAAACACAAAAGAGTGAAATTTCGAGAGAAAATTTAATAGTCCCCGAGGAAATTTTCAAAGACGAGCTTCCTGAACAAGCCCTCGGTGCAGAGATAGAAGAAGAGCTGTCGAAAATTATCGAGTCCGAAATACTCTCCAATGATTTTGATAAAAAGGAGCAGGAATCAGCACCCGAGGACGGTGAGTTCGAGCAAATCGCCTTTTTTGACGATGATACATCCGACGGGGATTACGTCCGCTTAGATAATGGACAAAGTGAAGACGAGGCAAAATTTGAAAAGGATGAGGACGGCTATGATGAAAAGAAGCCCCGAACCATTGACAAGCTTTTTGATTTTGTAGAGCTGATTACGTTCACCGTTGTCGCAGTATTTATTCTCACAACCGTGCTTTTTAAGCACGCAGTCGTTGACGGTCCGTCTATGGAGGGAACGCTGTTTGACGGAGAGCATCTGATCGTATCAGACCTGTTCTATTCTCCAAAAGCGGGGGACGTAATAGTTTTCGAGGACTTCACCCTCGCAGATGAGCTAAAAAAACCGATAGTAAAAAGAGTGGTCGCAACAGGTGGCGACACTGTAATGATAACGGACGACGGCACGGTATACGTAAACGGAAAGCCATTTAATGATAAATACAAGTACGTTTCGGGCGGAGCTTACATTAATTACTCAACTAACACTTATGCCCAAAACAAAGAATATAAAGTGCCGGAGGGACACATTTTTGTCCTCGGCGACAACAGAAACGATTCCACAGACTCAAGATTCTTCGGAGCTATTTCGGAGAATACGGTGCTCGGAGAGGTAAAATTCAGAATTTTCCCTTTCGACGTTTTTGGCATTATTGAATAAAAAGGAGCAAATTATGGCTTCAAATCCAATCCAATGGTTCCCGGGACATATGGCAAAGACACGCCGCTTGATGAAGGAATGTCTCTCGCAGGTGGACCTCGTTTTCGAGTTGCTTGACGCTCGAATCCCTTACAGCTCTAAAAACCCCGAAATAGAAACGCTCTGTGAAAATAAGCCGAGGATTACAGTCCTCACCAAGGCTTCCCTTGCAAGCCCTGCCCTCACCTCACGTTGGGTTAAGAAATATGAGGATGCCGGCTGTGTCACGGTTGCGATAGATTCATCGGAGAACAAGGGTATTGACAGGCTTGAGCAAGCCGTCAAGTATGTAATGGCGGACAAGCTTCAAAGATATAAGGAAAAAGGAATGTCAAACCGCTCTCTTCGCGCGATGATAGTGGGAATACCCAACGTCGGAAAATCCTCGCTTATCAACCGACTTGCGGGTGCAAAAAAGGCAAAGGTTGAGGACCGCCCCGGTGTCACTTTAAGCAAGCAATGGGTGACGACCTCCATAGGTCTTGACCTGCTTGATATGCCTGGTGTTCTTTGGCCGAAATTTGAGGACGAGACAGTTGGGCAAAACCTTGCTATGACAGGAGCGATAAGAGACAAGATTCTTGACACCGAGGAAATAGCTATGCTCCTATGCTCACGCCTTATGAACGTTGCTCCCGAGGAATTTCTCACAAGATATAAGCTCACTCACGGGGAGACGGACGGTCTTGACGGCCACGACCTTTTTGAGCTTGTTGGAAGAAAAAGAGGCTTTCTCATTTCGGGCGGCGAGGTCAATCACGAGCGTACCGCAACTATGCTCCTCGACGAATTCCGAGGTGCTAAAATCGGCAGAATCACGCTCGAGCTTCCTTAAATTCATACTAATTTACAAGAGGAAAAAGCAAATGCCCTCATACGATTATGAAGAAAAACAGTATTCCCTCGGCTACAAGGCTGTTTGCGGCTGTGACGAAGCAGGCAGAGGACCACTTTGCGGTCCTGTTGTTGCTGCGGCGGTCATACTTCCCTTAGGGCTTGAGATAGAGGGTCTTAACGACTCAAAAAAGCTCACGGAGAAAAAAAGAGAAAGGCTTTTTGATATTATCAAAGAAAAGGCTTTGGCTTACGCTATTGCGGAGGCTTCTCCCGAGGAGATAGACGAAATTAATATACTGAACGCATCAATGCTTGCAATGAGACGTGCCGTTCTGGCACTGTCCCCCTCTGCCGACTTTGCTCTAATCGACGGAAACTGCTCACGGGGATTTAACATTCCTACACAAACCGTTGTTGGCGGCGATGCACTCAGCTATTCGATAGCGGCGGCATCAATTCTTGCAAAGGTAACTCGTGACAGGCAGTGCGAGGAATTAGACAGACTCTATCCAGGATACGGCATTGCAAAGCACAAGGGGTATCCCACAAGGGATCATATGGATGCCGTCAGACGTCTGGGGCCTTGTGAAATTTACAGAAAAAGCTTTTTGAAATTCTTAAACGGAGATAAAAAATGAACATACTCCGAGTCCTTACCGAGAAGCGTAAGACGGGAAATCTCGGAGAAAAGGCAGCCGCTAAATATTTGAAAAGACACGGCTATAAAATTATCAGGCGAAACTACGTCGGTGCCGGACACGAAATTGATATTATCGCAAAAAACAAGTCAGTCACCGCTTTCATCGAGGTAAAAACAAGAACACTCGGAAGCGAAAACGCAAAAGAGCCCCGCCCTGCTTCGGCAGTCACTCCAAAAAAGCAGCGGGACATTATAACTGCTTCAAAATATTTTCTCGCCCAAGCCGATAAAGCCACAAGAGTTCGCTTCGACGTAATAGAGGTATTCATTTCACAAAAAGATAAAAAAACAAGGGTAAACCAGCTCAAGCACCTTGAGGGTGCATTCAATCTAAACAGTGCCTATAGGAGATAGTGTGAAAGCTTCGTAAGAACTTCTATATTCTTTAACGGTTACACGCCAAAATTTATGCGGTCGCCAAAGAGCGACAGAATGGAGATAAAAAATGAAATTTATAAGTACAAGAGGCTCGGAGGAAAGAGTTGATTCGGCATACGCTATAAAGACAGGTCTTGCAAGGGACGGCGGTCTTTATATGCCCGAATCCTTTCCCGAAATTTCTATGAAAGAGCTTTCTGAATATATGAATCTTTCTTACCAAGAAAGAGCCGCAGCTATTCTATCAAAATTTTTGACGGACTACACGTACGAAGAGCTGCTCGAGGATGCGTGCAGTGCATATTCAAAGGAAAAATTCGGAAATCATCCCGCACCTACAGTAAAGCTCACCGATAATTTATATATCCTTGAGCTTTGGCACGGTCCCACCTGTGCTTTTAAGGATATGGCACTTCAAATTATGCCTAAGCTCTTTACCCGTGCGCTTAAAAAGTGCGGAGAAAAAAGACAAGCTATGATACTTGTCGCTACCTCCGGAGATACGGGCAAGGCAGCACTTGAGGGATACCGTGACGTTGAGGGTATCAAAATAAAGGTCTTCTACCCCGTACACGGTGTCAGCCGTGTTCAAAAGCTTCAAATGCAGACTCAAGAGGGAGAAAACGTTTCCGTCGATGCCATAGAGGGCAACTTCGATGACGCACAGGGCGGTGTTAAGAAGATTTTTTCCGATCCCGATATGGAGAAAAAGCTTAATGAAAACGGAATTTTTCTCTCCAGTGCAAACTCTATAAACTGGGGAAGACTCGTTCCTCAAATCGTATATTATGTATCTGCATATTGCGATATGGTAAGCTCGGGTGAAATAAAAATCGGAGAGAAAATAGATATATGCGTTCCCACGGGTAACTTCGGCAACATCTTTGCCGCATATATAGCAAAGAAAATGGGTATGCCGTTTGAAAAATTCGTTTGCGCATCCAACATTAACAATGTTCTTACAGACTTCATTCAAAACGGAGTTTACGACAGAAACAGAACCTTCCACGCAACAACCTCACCCTCTATGGATATTATAATTTCATCCAACCTTGAAAGACTGCTTTATACAATTTTAGGCACAAAAAGTACGGCAGAATATATGAATCTGCTAACGACAAATGGCAAATATACTCTTAAAAACGAAGAGCTTCAGCTTATACAGGACTCCTTTGTCGGATACTACACCACAGATGAGCAAGCCGCTGAAATAATAAAAGAAACATTTCAAAAAACAAACTGCCTCATAGACACTCACACAGCAGTTGCCGTTTCTGCGGCAAGACGCTATATGAGTGACTATAAGACAGAGAGAAAGATTCTTACCGCTTCAACCGCTTCTCCGTTCAAATTTGCAAGAGACGTATACAGAGCAATCTCAGGTACGGATGCATCGGGAGATTTAGAGGCACAAGACGAGCTTCAAGCTCTCACCTCTGTCAAAATTCCCTCACCTCTGGCTTCTCTTAAGAACAAAAAAATCATTCACACAACCGTCATTAATAAGGACGATATGGAGTGCTCGGTTATCAGCTTTGCGAAGAATTAAGACTCACGGGGCTTAAATGTCGCACAGACTGTATTTGCAGAGCAGGACGCATCGTGCGGTCCTATGCTGACACAGCCTGCGTAGCACTCGGTTTCACGGTCGTGATAAGCACAGTTTTTTACATCGCAAACTATTCCGTTTACGTGCTTTGACTTATTACCGCAGCAGCCGCTTTTACTCTTCTTTTCTTCCATTTTCAGTTTCTCCCCCTTTTATAAGATTTGAAGCGAGGATTAATCGGACGTGTCCGTTTAAAATCGCCTCAACGGCAAACAGATTACACGCATTCCTGTGCCGCTTTGGCATTCCGGACACGCACTTTCTTGTTTGCTTTAATATTTTGCTTCATATAAAGAACAAATATACTCTCGCAGAAGAGGAAAAAAATGTCAGTTTTTACAATTTCAGACCTGCATCTTTCTACTCTTGCCGACACCGACAAATCAATGGAGGTCTTTGGCACAAGGTGGAATGATTACATCAAAAGAATAGAAAAGAATTGGCGTCGTCTTGTACGTGATTCGGACACGGTTATAATCCCCGGTGACATTTCTTGGGCACTCTCGCTTGACGAGGCGCTTTCGGACTTGAAATTCATCGATTCTTTGCCAGGAAAGAAAATTCTCGGTAAGGGCAACCACGATTTTTGGTGGTCTACTATGCGTAAGCACGAGATTTTCTTTGAAAAGCACGGAATTAAGTCCATATCGTTTTTATTCAACAACGCATATG
Source organism: Eubacteriales bacterium (assembly GCA_045655765.1). Classification (GTDB taxonomy): domain Bacteria; phylum Bacillota; class Clostridia; order Oscillospirales; family CAG-272; genus UBA1740. Next base: position 10,737 of record JAZOQA010000031.1, read on the forward strand.
ACCTCGGTCAAATTATAGCCGCAGGTACACGTGGCTGGTACTACGATGAGTACGCAACAAATGCACCTGACGGGGTTGATTTCAAAAAAATCGTCGCACGTGAATCAGGAAGACTTCGCACAAGCCTCGATGCCGCAGTTAAACTAAAGGGCGACTCGGACAAGGAAATCGTCGTTTTCACCCACTTTCCCCCGTTCTGGAACGAAACAGCGGCGGAGGAAACCATAGAAATTTTGATAAATTACGGTATTAAAAGAGTATATTTCGGTCACATACACGGAAATTACACCGCACCGCAAAGAACTGTTTATAAAGGGATTGAGATGTTCCTCGTTTCTGCGGATTTTATGGAATTTATTCCCAAAATTGTATAAAAATTAATATAATACATTTTTTTGGCGATAAAAAGTAGTTTTTTACTTGACAAATTTTATTATTTGTTGTAAAATAACATAGTTAATAATTAAAATATATTTTTGGAGGACAAACCAATGAGTCTTATTAAAAAGGAACTTACCGAAAAATCGGGCTACGTAATCGAGTTTTCGATAAGCAAGGAAGCTTACGACAAGGCGGAAATGGCTGCTTACAAAAAGCAGGTTAAGTCTATTTCCATTCCCGGCTTCAGAAAGGGTAAGGCACCCAAGAGCATCATCGAAAAGTACTACGGCAAGGGCGTATTCTTCGAGGACGCAATCAACGAGTGCATTCCCGAGGCATTTGAAGCGGCGCTTAAGGAGTCCGGCTTTGACATTGTCGGCTCTCCCAAGTTCGACCTTGTTTCAAACGACGGCGACATCGTACTTAAGGCAGAGGGCTTTGTAAAGCCCGAGGTTACAATCGAGGGCTACCGTGGTATCGAGGTTGAAAGAAAGCTCGAAGAGGTTACCGACGAGGCTGTTGAGGCAGAGGTTACCCGTGCTCGTGAAAGAAACGCAAGAAGCGTTGAAATCACCGATAGAGCGGCTGAAATGAACGATATCGCAAACATAGATTATGAGGGTTCTGTTGACGGTGTGCCCTTTGACGGCGGCAAGGGTGAGGGTCACGACCTTAAGCTCGGCTCCGGTGCATTCATTCCCGGATTTGAGGAGCAGATCGTAGGCAAGACTGTCGGCGAGGAGTTTGAAGTAAGCGTCACCTTCCCCGAGGACTACCACGCAAAGGAGCTTGCAGGCAAGGCGGCAATCTTCAAGACTAAAATCAACGCTCTTAAGGTAGAGGAGCTTCCCGAGGCAGACGATGAATTTGCAAAGGACGTTTCCGAATTTAACACTATTGAAGAATATAAAGCCGACATTAAGTCTAAAATGGAAAAGAGAAATGAAAGTGCGGCTGATGCCGCAGTTGAAAGCTCTCTTGCAGAGGCTTTGATGGAGAAGCTCGTTGCGGAAATTCCCGAGGTTATGTTCGAGCAGGAAACCGAGAATTTCGTTCGTGACTACGACACAAGACTTCGTCAGTCCGGTCTTGATCTCAAAACCTACTTCAAGTACACCGGTCTTACCCTCGATGCACTCCGTGCTCAGATGCGTCCTCAGGCAGAGCGTCAGGTAAAGGTCAGACTTGCTCTTGAAAAGATTGCAGCAGTTGAGGCTCTTACTGTAAGTAGTGAGGAAATTGACGCCGAGTACACAAGAATCGGCGAAGCTTATAACGTTCCTGTCGATGAGGTTAAGAAGATGATCGCTTCCGAGGATCTTGAGCGTGATCTTCTTGTCGGTGCGGCAATGAAGCTTGTTAAGGAAAACGCAGTTATTAAGTAAACTTTTCGAGAATTGCCGACGGTTTTTAAAAAGAGCCGTCGGCTTTCTAACCCAAAAATTAATTTAAGGAGAATTTACGAAATGCCACTTGTACCAATGGTTGTTGAGCAGACCTCCAGAGGCGAGCGCTCATACGACATTTATTCAAGACTTTTAAACGACAGAATAATTTTCCTCTCCGATGAGGTAAACGATGCCACCGCATCTCTTGTTGTTGCACAGATGCTTTACCTTGAAGCTCAGGACCCCGACAAGGATATTTACTTCTACATCAACAGCCCCGGCGGATCTATTTCCTCGGGAATGGCAATATACGACACTATGAATTATATCAAGTGCGACGTCACGACTATTTGCATAGGAATGGCGGCTTCTATGGGTGCGTTTCTTCTTTCGAGCGGAACCCCGGGCAAGCGTTTTGCACTCCCCAACTCGGAAATTATGATTCACCAGCCTCTTGGCGGAATGCAGGGTCAGGCATCGGATATTAAAATCCACGCAGACCACATACTCCGCATAAGAGCAAAGCTCAACAAGCTCCTCTCCGAGCAGACGAAAAAGCCGCTAAAAACCATTGAGCGTGATACGGAAAGAGACAACTTTATGACCGCTGACGAGGCACTTGAATACGGTCTTATTGATAAAGTAATCACCAAGAAGGAACTTTGATATGTCAACCAATCAACAGAAGCCACTACGCACCTGTTCGTTCTGCGGAAGAACGGAGAATGAGGTTTTAGTTCTGATTCCGTCAAGGGATTCAAGGAACTATATATGCGACAGCTGCGTTGGTGTATGTGCTGAATTTATAGACGGGAATTTTGATGAACGCATTTCAGAGGGTGATGAATTGACCTTTGAAACGCTTCCCCGCCCTTTGGATATAAAGAATATGCTCGATCTGCACGTAATAGGACAGGACGAGGCAAAAACCGCTCTGGCTGTTGCGGTCTACAATCATTATAAGCGGATTTTGACCGTTGAAGAGGCAAATAAGAAAAGACGCCACTCAAAAAAGAACAAGGAAGAGTGCGAGGAAAATATAGAAATTCAAAAGTCTAACGTTCTGCTCCTCGGTCCTACGGGTGTTGGAAAGACTTATATTGCCCAAACGCTTGCAAAGAGCTTTAAGGTTCCCTTTGCAATAGCTGATGCTACGACCCTCACAGAGGCAGGATACGTCGGCGAGGACGTAGAAAACATTCTTCTGCGTCTTATTCAGGCGGCGGATTATGACGTTGAGCGTGCCGAGCACGGAATCATCTATATTGATGAGATTGACAAGATTTCAAGAAAGGGCGAAAACCGCTCAATCACCCGTGACGTTTCGGGTGAGGGCGTACAGCAGGCACTTTTGAAGATTCTTGAGGGTACGGTTGCAAATGTTCCTCCACAGGGCGGAAGAAAGCATCCGAATCAGGAATTTATTCAAATAAATACGAAGAACATTCTCTTCATCTGCGGCGGTGCCTTTGACGGAATTGAAGCTATTATCGAGCAGCGTAAGGGGAATCAGCAAATAGGCTTTTCCACCGAAAAGAAATCGGGCAAGGCAAAGGTCGAAAAGGGTGTTTATAAGGACGTTATAGCACACGATATAGTAAAATACGGTCTCATTCCCGAGCTTGTAGGCAGACTTCCCGTCATCGTTGCACTTGAAAACCTTGATGAAAAAGCTCTCGTAAGAATAATAAAAGAGCCTAAAAACGCAATATATAAGCAGTACAAAAAGCTCTTTGAGCTTGACGGAATTGAGCTTGAGTTTGAGGATGAGGCATTCGGTGCAATAGCCAAGCTTGCTATTGAGAGAAAGACCGGTGCACGAGGCCTTCGTTCAATCCTTGAGGGCATTATGATGAAGCCGATGTTCGAGCTTCCATCGAGCACCGATATTGCCAAAGTTATTATCACTCCCGGTTTTGTCAGAGGCGAGGAACCCTTGAAAACCGTAAAAAAAGCCCCCGCACTTCAAAGCGGTGAGGGGACCGAAGATTAACCAAAAAACGGATAGATTTTACCCTATCCGTTTTTTATTTTTTTATATTCTGCTTACCTTGTGCTTTTTCTGTATGCAAGAGGGCTTACGTCCCTGTACTGCTTAAATATCTTATGGAAATAGTTTGCGTTGCAAAAACCTACGGTATCGGAAATCTCAGCCATAGGAAGCTCTGTTTCGGCAAGCAAGCTCATTGCTCTGTTGATTCTTAAAGAGTTTATGTAATCTATCGGAGTTTTTCCTATACTGTCCTTAAACATTTTAGTAAAATAATCTGCAGAGACACCAGTCATTTCCGCAAGCATATCAATATAAATTTTGTCGCTGAAATTCTTTTCTATATATTCTATAACAGGTCTTAGACGTATTACGTTGTGATAAATTATTTTATCTCCCTCGCTCTTGGCACTGCAATAATGACGCAAGAGTGCGGTCATCATAAGATATATATTTGCTCTGATGGGCAAATTGTAGCACACGTCCTTCAAAACGTACTCGTCGTAAGACTCTTGCATATATATCGCCAGTGTCTCGTAGACCGGATGCCCCTGTTTGAATACCGTCAACTTGTTCTTCGACTGAATGTCAAACATATAAAGAATTTTCGTCTCATAGCTCTGCATATTCGCTTCAAGTATAGCCGTGTCGAAAATTATTCCCCTAACAGATGCAGGTCCGTCGCCGGCCTCAATACGAAAAACCTTAGTGGGCGGAACGTACAAGAAATCCCCCTCTTCTGCTTCGGACTGCTCTGTACCGATAAAAACAGTAACTCTACCCGAAATAATTTCAACAATTTCCATAGAAGTAGCGCTTGAACGTGAATTTATAATACGTCCCTCGCCGCTCTGTGAGTACATTTTAAACGGAAATTTCTCCTCGTACATCCTTGCCAATACTCCTTGCTGTTTATTTCCTTAATATTATTATAACAGAAATAAAGGTCGTTGTAAAGAGTAAAATGCGGAATTGTGTAAAATTTTGATGTATTTTAGTAGGGTTTTACACGTTTTTTTCGTTTTTGTAGTTTTACCTACAAGCGGTTTGTGGAGTATCGAACTGAGAATAGTAAAGCTCCGAATAAAATCCGCCACGCTTCAAAAGCTGCTCGTGTGTGCCCTGCTCAACAATGTTTCCCTCATTTACTACGAGAATTCTGTCGGCATTTTTGACGGTTGAAAGTCTGTGTGCTATAACAAAGCAGGTTTTGTTTTTCATCAAATTAATCATCGCATCGGAAATGTCCTTTTCCGTCTTTGAATCAACGTTTGAGGTCGCCTCATCGAGTATGAGCATATTTGAATCGATAAGCATAGCACGTGCTATTGTAAGAAGCTGCTTTTGCCCCTTTGAAATATTTCCTCCACGCTCCGAAATGACTGTGTTATACCCATCAGGCAAGCTCATTATGTAATTATGAATATGTGCCGCACGGCAAGCGTTTAGTATTTCTTCCTCGGTGACATTTTCACGTCCGTAGGCAAGATTTTCACGTATTGTTCCTCGAAAAAGCCAGGTCTCCTGCAAAACCATCGTATAAGCTCGTCTTAGCGAATCCCGTGTTACGGAATAAATATCCTTGCCGTCTATCAAGATTCTGCCCGAATTTATATCATAGAATCGCATCAAAAGGTTAATTATAGTTGTCTTTCCCGCACCTGTCGGTCCAACAATCGCAGTGACGCTTGCAGGAGATGCTGTAAAAGATACGTCCTTTAAAATCAAGCGTGACTCGTCATATCCGAACGAAACGTGCTCAAATTTAACCTCTCCAGCCGTTACCGAAAGAGGTTGTGCTCCCTCTATGTCAGAGGGCTCGGCAGGCTCGTCTATAAGACGGAAAACACGCTCCGATGCGGCAAGAGCTGACTGTATATCCGCATACACGTTTGAAATCTGATTTATAGGTCCTGAAAATTTTCTTGAAAGGAGAACGAATTTAGAAAGACCGCCAATGCTAAGTGTGCCGCCGAGCATATTGAGTAAAGCTCCTACAACGTTTACAAGCGTCAGGGAGAGGTTGTTTATAAAAGCAACACAGGGAGGTGCCATTGTACCGTTGGCATCGGCACTTCTGTACGCCTCGCTCGCTTCAGCGTTCTTTTTATTAAACGCCTCTATGACCTCCTCTTCTCTGCCATACGCTTTTATCACCTTATGCCCCGCTATCATCTCTTCAATATAGCCGTTCATCTCTCCGAGCTTGGCACTTCTTCTTCTGAAAAGAGGTCTGACAATTCCGGAAATTATTTTAGTAAATATAACCGAAACGGGTATTGTCAGCACAAAGACAAAAATGAGCTGCCAAGAGACGGTAAGCATAAGCACGAACGAATAGATTATAGTAACCGTACTTGAAATGATATCAATAAAGTCCGTGGAGAGCGACTCGTTGACAGTATTTATATCATAAGATATTGTGCTTACAAGCTCACCCGCTTGTTTTTTATCAAAAAACGATGCAGGAAGCTTGACAAGCCTGTCATATACGTCGGTACGCATTTTATTTACTATCTTTTGTGAAATGCGAACCATAAGCACGGAAAGCAGGTAAGAAATGATTGCTGACACCGTATACAAAATGATCATCATCAAAAGATAGAATCCAAGAGTATACTCTGTGTTTTCCTTTGCTATTGCTCCTATTGCCGAGCCTGCAAGCGACGTGCCGGTAATGCTCAGGATGCTCGAGGCTATCGTAAGCAATATTGCAAGCAGAAACAGAAATTTATAGTGGGATATGTATTTCCAAAGACGGGAATAAATGTATCTTACGTCGTGTCCCTTGAGCAAATCTCTGCCGCCCGTTCTGCCCTTTGGGCTCATTGCAGTGGGATTTTTCATAAAGATGCACCTCCCATCTGCAATTTTGCGATTTCACGGTAATCGTCACACGTCTCCAAAAGCTCCGTATGAGTACCGTATCCAATAATTTTGCCCTCATCAAGAACTATAATTTTATCGGAATTTTGCACGGAGGAAACTCTTTGTGCAATTATGATTGTCGTTGTATTAACTTCGCTTTTCAAATTGTCACGCAGTCTTTTATCGGTTTTATAGTCGAGGGCACTTGATGAGTCATCGAGTATAAGTATCTCCGGGTCGCCGAAAAGTGCGCGTGCAACGGTAAGCCTCTGCTTTTGACCTCCCGAGATATTTGTGCCTCCCGTTGTCACCTCACGCTCCCACTTTTCCTCCGTTTGCAAAATAAATTCATCTGCCATAGAGATTTCTGCGGCTCTTTTTATTTTTTTCTCATCAGCCTCTCTAAAAAACGAGATGTTTTCGGAAATCCTGCCCGCAAAGACAAAATCGTTTTGAAATGCTACGCCAAACATAGAATGGAGCTTTTTTTCGGGAATTGTGCGAACGTCACGCCCTCCGATGCGTATCTTTCCGCTGTCGGGGTCGTAAAAGCGGAGAAGAAGATTAATGATAGTAGTCTTGCCTGCTCCCGTTACACCTATTATACCAAGGGTCTCTCCCTTATTTACAGTGAAGCTGATTTTATCTAAATTCGGGCTTTTTTTATTATAGGAAAAGCTAACGTCATCAAAGACGATAAACGGCTCGCCGCTTTTTGCTTGAATATCAGACAGAGGGAGTTCGCTTTTTTCAAGAAGCACCGCTTCAATTCTTGCGGCGGAGGCAAACGACCTTGACATCTGGACAAAAATTCTTGTCATCATTATCATATGATTAAGAATTATTGTAAAATATGTCATAAAAGCCAAAAGCTTTCCGACTGCATCGAAATTATAGTACTTTGCAAGAATAGCACCGACCAAAATTACAAGACAAAAGCCAAGGTAAAACAAGAGGTCGTTTATCGGCTTGGTTGCCGAGACGAGATGCCCTGCCTCAATCTCCTTGTCTGAAAGGGTCTTGCTCGATTTTCTGAACCGCTCCTTTTCATACTCTGTTTTTGAAAGAGCCTTTATTACTCTTATGCCCGAATGCGTCTCGTCAACACGTCTTACAAGACCGTCGAGAATTTCCTGCTGACTTTTATATATCGGTATTGATTTTTTCGCAATAATAAATACGGTTAAGCTCACAAAGGGTAAAACCGCAATAAGTATCAAGGCAAGACGCAGGTCTATTGTCAAGGTAATAATAATTCCTCCAATAAGCATAAGAGGTGCTCTTATTCCCATACGGAGCATACGTCCCATAAATGCAGATAAGTTATAAGTATCGGACGTGAGGCGTGAGGTAAGAGACGGCAGTCCGTATTTGTCTGTTGCCGAGGTGTCAAGCTTTACGGTTTTTTCAAACAAAGCCGCTCTTATATCGTGTGCTGTATATGCGGACACCTTGGCTGCCGAGCGGTTGCCTATTATGTTAAATATGAGGGTTAAAATTGCAAAAATCAGCATAATCCCACCGCTTTTTAGAACTCTTCCTACATCTCCTGACGGAATGTCCTCATCTACAATAGAGACCATTACTCTGGGAATCAAGAGGTCGCAAAACGATGCTATTGTTTTTGCCAAAAGAGCGAAGAACATAAGAAATTTATACGGCTTCAAAAATTTAAGAACAGTCCTCATATACCAAGTACACCTCCTAATTTTATTAATTAAGACACCGCCCGCTTATGGACGGTGTCTTTTTTTAGAAAATCTATACGGCACTGTAGATTAATAGAACGTAGCAAGCTCCTGCTCGGGCTTCTCTGCTCTTTTTGCCTCGGTTACGGTTAACACAGGGCCTTTGGCACGGTAAAGCTTCGAATACTCCTCAGAAAGCTTGCCCGTAACGGTAATCCAATCTCTCGTTGTGAGCTTCAAGCCGACAGTGCCTTTTGCAACAACACCTCTGTATGCAATGTCGTCTGCACAGCAGGTCATAATGTGTCTGCCGATAGCGTAGTGTCCCGAGGGCAGACTCTTGTCAAGTGCAACAATACCCTTAAATGATACTGTCTTTCCGTTATATTTTTCAAAATCCTCCGTCATATCACGGTAGAATATAGCAAAGTCCTCATCTTTTATTTCTATAACGGGCAGATTTATGTCATAGGGGAGCGGGTCGGGAATATTGTCAAACTCTATTTCCCCCTCCATATCCTCATAGCATATTTGTGCCTTGCGTGAAATGCCCCTTACAAGCTTATGCAAGGTCATTCTGTCATAAACAGGCTTTACACGGTTGAATACAACCATTTCACTGCTTGTGAGCTTGTCTACAACAAGCTGACGCATATTTGCATTGTATGCATTTATAGTTGTGGAATCAACGATAAGAATCTCCTGATATATAAGCCAAGTCTCAGGTAAGGCGTTATAAAAGCTGTCAAGCATCCACATTCCGTTATACTCCACAACTATTATATCAGCCCCGTTTTGGTCGGCAATCGACAAAAGATTTTCTCTTGTAAGCTCTCCCTCAGATGAAATGGAAGCAAAGCGAACGTTCTCACCAAGCTCTTCCGGTGAATACTCCTCCTCTCCGTCCTCGCACATAAGGACAAGATAAGTTCTTTTTCCGTCATTGAAATTCGGGTCCGCAAGGGTCTCCGATATAAACTTGGTCTTTCCCGCTTCGAGAAATCCGGTAAATAAATATACTGCTCTTTCCATTACGATTTATTTAAACTCCGAAAAGCTCACTGATTTTTTTCTTATCTATTCCCGCACCGATTACACAAAGCCTGCCGATAACGCCGGCTGCTCCGTATCTTACGTCAGGCTCACCCGGTACGTAGTCAAAATGAATCCAGCGACCGTCCGCCGCAGATACAATTCCCTTTGCACGCAGAACCATACCGTACGAGGAGTTTTCAACAAAGTCACTGAGAACACCCTCTATCTCTTCTTTGGTGAATTTTTTAGCGGTTTCAACACCCCAGCTTGTGAAAACGTCGTCTGCGTGATGGTGATGCTCGTGCTCGTGGCAGCCGCAGTCGCAATGCTCGTCGTGGTGATGATGCTCGTGGTCGTGATGACCGCAGTCGCAATGCTCGTCGTGGTGGTGATGCTCGTGCTCGTGACAGCCGCAGTCGCAATGCTCACCGTGATGATGCTCGTGCTCAAGCTCCTCAATAGCCTCCTTGAGCGTGTCCTTATGCTCCATTGCATCAAGAATCGCTTTGCCGTCAAGCTCGTCCCACGGAGTTGTAACTATAACAGCACTCGGATTCACCTCACGCAAAAGCTCAACCGCCTCGAGAATCTTATGCTCCTTTGCACCTCCTGTATGTGAAAGAACGATAGCGGAAGCATTTGCAATCTGGTCATTGAAAAATTCGCCAAAATTCTTCATATACATCTTGCACTTGCCCACATCGGCAACGGTTGTATAGCAGTTAAGCGAAGCGTCCTCGATATTTGCGTTGTGTACTGCCTTGATAACGTCGGAAAGCTTGCCGACGCCCGATGGCTCGATAATAACTCTGTCGGGGTGAAACTCGTCCAAAACCTTAACCAGAGCCTTGGAAAAATCACCGACAAGAGAGCAGCAAATACAACCCGAATTCATCTCGGTAATTTCTATACCCGCATCTTGAAGAAATCCGCCGTCAATGCCAATTTCTCCGAATTCGTTTTCAATAAGAACAAGCTTCTCACCGGCGTATGCCTCTTTTATAAGCTTTTTTATAAGCGTTGTCTTACCCGCTCCTAAAAATCCTGAAAATATATCAATCTTTGTCATATCTTTATTTGCTCCACATAATGCTGTGAAACGGTCCTCCTATTTTATCTTTTATATTATAATATAAAAATATTAAAAAGTCAATAAAAAGCGTTATAATTTTAAACAATTTTGAAGACGGCGTTTTTTATTCCACAAAAAAAGAAGATACGAAGTAACTCGTATCCTCTTTTATATTTTATATTTCTGCCTCTAATTTTTCTACGAATTTAAGGATTTTTATCACAACATCAGAAAGTGCACCGTCCTTGAACGGAGAGGTAATTCCCGCCTCTTCCACAAGTTGTTCAAAAGGCTCTGTTCCACCTTTTTTGACAAATTCAAGGTATGCGTCAACGGCGGCTCTGAAATTCTCTTGCGATTTTACAAAAAATCCAAAAGCAACAGTCTGGGCAAGGCAATAATCGATATAATAGAACGGACTTTCGTATATATGCATCTGATACTGCCAGCGTGTTCCCTCACAAAGATAAGGAATGTCCTCGTAGGAAATATAAGGACGGTACTTTTCCTCAAGGCGTCTGTACAGTGCTTTTCTTTCCTCGGGAGTATATTCGGGATGCTCGTAGACCTCGTGCTGAAACTCGTCTACAATAACGCCGTAGGGAATGAACGACAGAGCCGAGAGCAGATGCTTCAGCTTATACTTTTGTGCCAAATCCCCGCAGAATTTTTCAGCATAGGGATAGGCAAAAAACTCCATTGACATAGAGTGACATTCCGCAGTTTCCATACCTCCAATGCCAAGCTCTCTGTCACCGCCGTTGAATACAAAGTGACTTGCCAGAGCGTGACCGAACTCGTGAGTAATTACGTCAAGGTCAGATGCCGTTCCATTGAAATTTGCAAGAATAAAAGGCTGCTTGTAATCGGGGAAAGCCGTGCAGTAGCCTCCGCCCCACTTGCCCTCTCTTGACTCTACGTCAAACGCCTCCGCCTCACGCATAGAGTGCATAAAATCACCCGTAACGGTGCTTATATCGTAATACATTTCCTCGGCTGTGTCGAAAATGCCCTTTACGTCAAGCACAGGCTTCGGCTCCTCACCGACGGTATAAACGTCGTTGTCGTAGAACATAATTTTGTCAAGCCCGAGTTTTTTTGCGATTTTTGATTTAAGAGCCGCAACTGCGGGAACAAGGTCACGCGCTACGTTTGCTCTGAAGCTCTCGACCATTTCTCTGCCGTAGCCTGTTCTACCCATTCTGTAATATCCAAGCTCTACAAAATTCTTGTAGCCCATTTTTCTTGCAATTTCGGTGCGTATTTTAACAAGCTCGTCGTAAATTCGGTCAAGCTCCTTTGAGTTTTCCGAAAGTCCCTTGCCTATTGCCTCGGCGGCAGCCTTACGCACCCGTCTGTCGGAGTCGGTGAGCTTTCCTCTAAGAACTGTGAGCGGAACTCTCTCTCCGTTATAAAGAAAGGTCATTTCGCTCATAAATTTCGAATACTCTGTGACAAGGGCGTTTTCCTTTTTGCACTCCTCTACAACTATGGGAGAAAAGGATTTCTTCTGCACCTCATACTCCAAAAACAGCTTTTTGCCAAGCTTCTTTTCAAGTGCCTCTCTGAATTTTGAATTCAGCATAAGGTCGGCGTATTTCGTTATTATATCGGAAAACTCGGGTCCGACCTCATCGTAATATGCCATCTCCGCCTGATAGAACTCATCTCTTGTATCAAGCGTAAAACGGCAGTTTGAAAGCGATGCGGCAGTAGAATAGTGATCCATTTCATTTAAAAACGCCTCACGTGCGGCTATAACACAGCCCTCGCACTTCGCCTCCCTCATAGCGGCGGCAAATTTCTCAAAAGCAAGCCTGCCCTCCTCGATTGTATACCTTTTATAAGCTAAATCCTTTACCTTAGTTTTCATTCTGTATCTCCTTAAATTTATATAAATCCGTCAAATCCGTCCTGTCTCAACACCTCGTATACGGCAACAGCAACTGCGTTTGAGAGGTTAAGGCAGCGAACGCCCTCTTTCATAGGAATCCTCAGGGTTCGCTCAAGATTTTCTGAAACGAGCTCCTCGGGCAAACCGACACTCTCTCTGCCAAACATTAAAAACACACCGTCCGGATATTCGCATTCCGCATAGCTGCGTCTGCCTCTTGCGGAAAAATAATAAATTTCGGCGTTCTTATTCTTTTCCTTAAAATCCTCATAATCATCATAATAATACACCTCAAGCTTATCCCAATAGTCAAGACCCGCACGCTTTAAGGTTTTGTCGGATATTTCAAAGCCGATAGGCTTAATTATATGAAGTGCAGCACCCGTAACCGCACAGGTTCGGGAGATGTTGCCTGTATTTTGCGGTATTTCAGGGCAAAAGAGTACAACGTTGATTTTTTTCATACTCACCTCGTATATCATCTTTAAATATTATACATTTATTCACCGAAAAATTCAAGAGGATGGGGCATATATTTTTATTAATTAAGTAAATATTTATTTTTTTACAATTTAGTATTTATTTTTTGGAATTTATGTGTTATAATGTTGTGTATGATTATAATATTGCACCTACCAACTAACGTAAAGATAGGAGAAAAGACGTGGGACTCATAAAAGCACTTTTCGGAGATTACAGCGAAAAGCAAATAAAAAAAATTATTCCTATTGTTGATGAAATAGAGGCGCTCGGTGACAGGTTCGCCGCTATGACGGACGCACAAATGCGTGCATACACCGACAAGCTCAAGGACGACCTTGCAAGCGGCAAGACACTTGATGACATTCTCCCCGAAGCATTTGCACTTGTAAGAGAGGCCGATACAAGAGTTCTTGGAAAAAGACCTTTCAGAGTTCAGCTGATGGGCGGTATACTCCTGCACCAGGGTCGTATTGCGGAAATGAAGACCGGTGAGGGAAAGACTCTCGTCGCAACCCTGCCCGCTTACCTTAACGCTCTGTCAGGTAACGGAGTCCACATCGTCACCGTCAACGATTATCTTGCAAAGCGTGACAGTGAGGAAATGGGCAAGGTTTACGGCTTCCTCGGTCTCAAAACAGGACTTATAGTTCACGGTCAGACTCCAAGAGAAAAGCGTGAGGCTTACGCCGCTGACATTACTTACGCAACAAACAATGAGCTTGGATTTGACTATCTTCGTGACAATATGGTCGTTTATAAGGAGCGTATGGTTCAACGTGGACACTCCTTTGCTATTATAGACGAGGTTGACTCTATACTTATAGACGAGGCAAGAACTCCTCTTATCATTTCCGGCGAGGGATCTAAATCCACAGACCTTTACGATATGGCAGACAGACTTGTCCGCACTATGCGTCGTCATACCATAAAGGAAATGGATACAAAGCAGGACCTCTCATCTTATGAGGAGGACTACGTGGTAGATGAAAAGGCTCACACCGCAGTCCTCACCCCAAACGGAATTGACAAGACCGAAAAATTCTTCAATATAGAAAACCTCTCCGACCCCGAAAACAGCTCTATTTACCACCACGTAAATACCGCAATCCGTGCATACGGCGTAATGAAGCGTGACGTGGATTACATCGTTAAGGACGACCAAGTTATTATTGTAGATGCCTTTACCGGACGTCTTATGCCCGGAAGACGCTATAATGACGGTCTGCACCAGGCGATAGAGGCCAAGGAAAGGGTCAAAATTCAAAAGGAATCAAGAACTCTTGCCACCGTTACGTTCCAAAACTTCTTCAGAATGTACCGCAAGCTTTCGGGTATGACGGGTACTGCTATGACAGAGGACGACGAGTTCAGACAGATCTATCAGCTTGACGTAGTAGAGGTTCCCACCAACAAGCCTATGATCAGGCTGGACAGAAACGACGCCGTATACCGCACAAGGCGGGGCAAGCTCGGTGCTATTGTCAACCAAATCAAGGAATGCCACCAAAAGGGACAGCCCGTACTCGTCGGCACGGTCTCAATAGACAAGTCTGAGGAGCTTTCCGCCCTGCTTAAAAGAGCGGGAATCCCCCACACCGTCTTAAACGCAAAGCACCACGAAAAGGAAGCGGAGATTGTTGCTCAGGCGGGCAGACTCGGTGCTGTTACGATTTCTACCAATATGGCAGGTCGAGGAACCGACATTATGCTCGGCGGTAATCCCGAGTATATGGCAAAGTCAAAAATGAGAAAAATGGGCATCGAGGACTCCGTCATCGCAGTTGCAACAGGCTCGTCCGAAACAGACGACGAGGCTGTCCTTGAGGCACGCAAGACATTCCGTGAGCTTTACGATGCATTTAAGGAAGAAATTAAGCCCGAGGCAGATGCTGTAAGAGCAGCGGGCGGTCTTTATATTCTTGGAACAGAAAGACACGAAAGCCGAAGAATAGACAACCAGCTTCGTGGTCGAAGCGGCCGTCAGGGTGACCCCGGAGAATCGAGATTTTTCCTTTCTCTTGAGGACGATTTGATGCGTCTTTTCGGCTCGGATAGACTGATGAACGTTACGGCAAGGCTCGGTCTTGACGAAAGCACGGCAATAGATGCAAGGATACTCTCGGGAGCTATTGAAAACGCACAAAAGCGTATAGAAGCAAACAACTTCAACCGCAGAAAGAACGTCCTGACCTACGATGACGTAATGAATCAGCAGCGTAATATTATTTACGAGCAGCGTTCTGAGGTTCTTCTCAAGGATAACATCCGTGACAAAATCACTTCTATGATTGAATCCTCCGTTGCCGAGACTTTCAATTTCTGCTTCGGTCTTGACGACCATACTACGTGGAAGTTCGATGAATTCAAAAACCACTACCTCGGCCTTATCAAGGATAAGAAGAATTTTGAATACACCGAGCAGGAGCTTATTGGTATGGACAAGGCTCTTTGGCTCGAAGAGCTTACTGAAAACGCCCTTGCCCTCTACCGCGAAAAGGATGAAATGTTTGCAAAGGTCGAGGGAATGAGTCCCGATGCTATGCGTGAGATAGAAAAGGTTATTCTTCTTCAAAACGTCGATAAGAAATGGATGGACCACCTTGAAACTATGGATAGACTCAAGGAGATGATAGGTCTTAATGCCTATGCACAGCGTGACCCCGTTGCAATGTTCAAGCTTGAGGGTGCGGATCTCTTTGATCAAATGGTAGACGATATTAAGGAAAGCACCGTAAGGCAGGTTCTTTCCGTTGTTCCTAAAATTCAGTCAACTGAGCGTGTTCAGGTCGCCACCCCCACCTCTGCGGGCTTCGCAGGCGGACAAAAGAGCGTAGTACGCAAGCCTGCAGTCTCCAAAAAGGTTGGCAGAAACGACCCCTGCCCCTGCGGAAGCGGAAAGAAATACAAGAAGTGCTGTGGCCTTGGCGAAGGCACGGATAAGTAAGGAGCCGACTTATGGGCTTTGGAACTTTGTTTTTTGGATATTGCCTTTTGCTCGTTCTGCCGCTTCAGGAAATAACGAACCTGGCGGCGGCGGCAACGATGCTCTTTGCTCTTTACAAGCTTGCATATCTTAACCCGCCGTTCAAGAGAGCTTATTACGCTTGCTTGGCGTTCGGCTCCTTTGCACTTGCCGATGCTACCCTTTATATTCTCGATACGTTTTTTATAAGCCTGCCCGAGCTTCCGGCACTCAGCGTCGCTTTATATCTTTTGAGGAATTTCCTCATTGGCACGCTCAGCGTCCTTATGCTCATCGGTATGAGAGACGTTGCAAGTGAGGTCGGCTTGAAAAGACTTTCTGCAAAATGCGGGATTTATTCAAAAATCTCTCTCGTTATTTACGTTTTCAACCTCTTGCTCTCCCCTGAGCTTGCGGCTCTTGCCACGGGGTGGTTCTTCTACGCCGTATACGTTATGTACGTACTCTCGACAATAGCGACTCTTTTCGTTATAGTGATGAATCTCACCTGCATTCACTCGTGCTATGCAAGAATTTGTATGCCCGAGGAGCTTGAAGAAGCCGCCTATACGCCTAAAAAGTCTCGCTTCGGATTTGTAAACAAATTTAGAGACCACGAGGCACGTAAGCGTCAGGAATACGCAGAGTATAAGCTTGAAAAGAGAAAAAGTAAAAGCACAAAAAAAAGGAAATGAAAATGCAACAAAAAGAAAAACGTCTGCACACAGGGCTAATTATATTTGCATTGTTTATGCTCTTTAACCCCAACATAAACGTAATTGATCTTTTACCCGATTTTATCGGTTATTGGATTATTGCCCGTGTACTTGCCTATGCGGCAAGGCGTGTTCCTTTTTTAGAGGAGGCACGTCAAGGCTTTAAGCGTCTTGCACTAATATCTTTTCTGCACATACCCGCTTTGCTTATAATGGTGCGAATTCGCAGTCTTAATACACTTGACAACGATATAATCGCCCTTTTGTCGCTCGTATTTGCCGTAATTGAAATCATCTACGCAATAAGTGCAATAAACAATCTCTTTGCGGGAATCTCATATCTTGGCGAGCGTACCGGTGCAAAAAGCATAATAGGAGAAAATCCCACATCCGATTTTCTGCGTATTCTTACTATTGCTTTTACTGTTATAAAATGCGTGCTTTACACCCTACCCGAGCTAATGCTCCTAACAAAGACGTCGGACATAGGCACACTCACCAATTATACGTCGGCTTCACGCTACTATCCGGCAGTTTTACTCACAGCACAAATAGTAGGCTTCACCGTCGGGATAGTTTGGATTGCATTCTTCATTCGCTATCTGAGAAAAATAAAGCTGTCGGGAGAATATTTCCCCGCACTTATGTCTCTTTCCTCTCCTGAAAAGGAACGTGAAATAGCTTATAAAAACCGACTTGACAGCATTTTAAGCGGCCTCAAGCTTTTGCCCCCGGCGGCATTTCTCACCTTTGAGTTCACTCTTGAGGACATTGGAAACGTCAATATTCTGCCGCATTTTATATCCGCTTTTATAATGATTTTTGCTTTGCTCCGCTTTAGGGTAAGAAAAGATAAGATTAACATTGCCACTCTTTCTCTTGGTGCGGCTTACGTCTTATTTTCTGTTTTTGCTTGGCTTGAAAGCATAGATTTCTTCGATGCCTATACATACGAATCCATCGCTCTTAACTCCACGGCAGAAAAAGAATATCTTCGCCTTGAAATTATATTTGCAATAGAGTTAATTTTGCTTATAGCATTTCTCATTTGCTATGCATTCTCGCTGTGCAGCTTCATTCGTACGCACACAGGCAAGACACCTGAGGGCGTTTGCGATCCGCTTTCTGTGTGCGAGCCATCTGATGATCAAAACGCATACGGAATTTACGATCAAAGATATCACCGCTCTTTAAAAATCAGGGCATTCATCTTTTCCTCGATTGGAATTGCAGGCGGGATCTCAAGGCTTGTTATGATGCATTTTCGAGGTATACGTGTGTTTGACCACGGAGCATTTTTGCCCGAGACCGCTCCTTGGTTTGTAGTGGTTGTCCTTGCTGTTTGTGTAATATTCGGAATTTTTGCTATGACCTTCTCTTCCCTGCTTTCAGAGGACTTTGAATTGAAGTATGCTTCATCATTAAGAATTCTGACCGAACGCACTCACCTTGCAACCCGAGAGCAAGAAAATCAAAGCATCAACTAATATTATAAGTATTATAAAGCAGCCGCTTGCAATTTTCATCAAGCGGCTGCTCGTTTTTTTATTAATATCTCGGCTTACGCTTTCTTTCAAGCATTTGCCGTATTCTTGAAATATCCTCCGTCTTGTCGCTGCTCTTTGCGTTTTTATAAAGAGTGAGTATCCTCTCACTCGCCAAAGCGAGGTCGGAGTTTTGAACAAGAGCATCAAAGCGTGATGTAATTTCTTCTATGTTTAAGTAGTCGACGATATTCCGGTCCCGCCTTTTTGAAAAGAGAATCAAGCCGTCAACTGTCGCATTTTCACCGATATAACGGCGGTAAAGACGATCCTCAAGAACATCTATATCCTCGTAAAGGTAAACCGCAAAGGACGCAAAATCACCCGACGCCTTTATGCTTTCCACACCCTTGATGTCAAGGATTAATAAGGGAACTTTTCCCTCACTTAAAATGCGTTCTATCTCATTTTTAGGTGTGCCGTACAAATTGTCAAGGTAAGCGGTATATTCCAGCATTCCACCGCTTTTTTGCAAATCGAGAAATTCCTCTTTTGAATAGTAAATGTACTCATCATCGTGCTTATCCGCCCTTGGAGGACGTGTAGTTGCTGAGCGAACGTACTCAAAGGAGACGTTATTTGACAGAATATATTCTGCAAGCGTAGTCTTCCCTACAGCAGAGGGTCCTGCGATTATGAGCAGCTTTTTCATATCGGTCATCTTTTAGGAATAAGCTTCTCTTTTCCGCCCATATAAGGACGAAGTGCTACGGGAACGTTTACGCTTCCGTCTTCGTTAAGATTGTTTTCAAGGAAAGCAATAAGCATCCTCGGAGGAGCAACAACGGTATTGTTAAGAGTATGAGCAAGATAATTCTTGCCGTCCTCGCCCTTTACGCGAATTTTAAGTCTTCTTGCCTGTGCGTCACCGAGGTTAGAGCAAGAGCCAACCTCAAAATACTTCTTTTGACGGGGCGACCAAGCTTCAACGTCAATCGACTTCACCTTCAAATCCGCAAGATCACCCGAGCAGCATTCAAGAGTTCTTACGGGAATGTCGAGTGTGCGGAACATATCAACGGTATTCTTCCAGAGCTTTTCAAACCAAGCGGCGGATTCCTCGGGCTTGCAAACCACAATCATCTCCTGCTTTTCAAACTGATGGATACGGTATACCCCTCTTTCCTCTATGCCGTGAGCACCCTTTTCCTTACGGAAGCAGGGAGAATACGAGGTGAGGGTGTACGGAAGCTCCGCCTCGGGAATAATCTGGTCAATGAACTTGCCTATCATAGAATGCTCGGAGGTGCCTATAAGATAAAGGTCCTCGCCCTCAATCTTATACATCATTGCGTCCATTTCCGCAAAGGACATAACACCGGTTACAACGCCCGAGCGAATCATATACGGAGGAATGCAGTAGGTAAAGCCTCTGTCAATCATAAAATCTCTTGCATATGAAATAACTGCGGAGTGAAGTCTTGCAATATCACCCATAAGGTAGTAAAAGCCGTTGCCCGCAACTCTACGAGCCGAGTCAAGGTCTATGCCCGAAAAACGCTCCATTATATCAGTGTGATAAGGGATTTCAAAAAGAGGGGTTACAGGTTCTCCGAACCTTTCAACCTCTACGTTTTCCGAATCATCACGTCCGATAGGCACTGTGTCGTCGATGATGTTGGGAATTGCCATCATTATTTTTGTCACCTGCTCGCCAAGCTCTGCCTCACGAGCCTCGCACGCTGCAAGCTCCTCTGCTTGCTTTGCGACGAGCTGCTTTGCCTCTTCTGCTTCCTCGAATTTCTTTTGACCCATAAGAGCTCCTATGGTTTTTGAAATTCTGTTTCTGTTTGCACGAAGCTCGTCCGCCTTTTTCTTGTTTGCACGAAGCTCCTCGTCAAGTGCGATAACCTCGTCAACAAGCACAAGCTTCGAGTCCTGAAACTTCTTTTTAATGTTCTCCTTTACCTTGTCAGGATTTTCACGTAAAAACTTAATGTCAATCATTTTTTACTCCTATCTTTTTATATAATATTTTAAAGCTACAAAATAAAAAAGTCCCCGCCCCTACACAAAAAGGGACGAAGATACTCCGCGGTGCCACCCAAATTACGGCAAAAGCCGTCGCTCAAAGCCCTATAAGGGAGGCGTCCCTCGGCTTAATTCGCCGAATGCTCGGAAAGCGGAAAGCGTCCTATCCTTGCCCGACTTCCACCTCTGACGGACTCTCTTTAAAGGACTGAAAACGCATATTCTTTCTTCACCGCATAATTATTATATACTATTTTAAAAAAAAATTCAAGTAGCAAGCGGATTTTTTTACTTTTTTAATTTTAAAGCAAAAAAAGTTTGGCATTTGTTTAAATTGACTATTGATTTTTTTGCGGTTATATTATATAATATTTATGTTGGATTTAAATAAATTTCAAGGAGAACACAAAATGTTAGTTTCAGCAAAGGAAATGCTTGAAAAAGCAAAGGCAGGCCACTATGCAGTAGGTCAGTTCAACATCAACAACCTCGAGTGGGCAAAGGCGATTCTTCAGACTGCAGAAGAGATGAAGTCCCCTGTTATTCTCGGAGTTTCTGAGGGTGCGGGCAAGTATATGTGCGGCTACAAGACCATTGTCGGTATGGTTGAGGGTATGATTGAGGGGCTTGGAATTACAGTTCCCGTCGCTCTTCATCTCGACCACGGCTCCTACGAGGGTGCTTACAAGTGCATAGAGGCAGGATTTTCTTCCGTTATGTTCGACGGCTCTCACTACCCCATTGAGGAAAATATCCAGAAAACCACCGAGCTTGTAAAGGTTTGCAAGGAAAAGGGACTTTCTCTTGAGGCTGAGGTTGGTGCCATCGGCGGCGAGGAGGACGGTGTCATCGGCAGCGGTGAGGTTGCCGACCCCGACGAGTGCAAGATGATTGCAGACCTCGGCGTTACTATGCTTGCTGCAGGTATCGGAAACATTCACGGC
>JAZOQA010000032.1:0-22821 GCA_045655765.1 Eubacteriales bacterium
CCTGCCGCTTCACCAAACAGAAGGTAACTGCCATTGGCGTTCCGTGCCCCAAGTGCGGTTCGCGCGTTGTCTCCAAGCATGGTAAGGGCCGTATGTCAAGTCGGAGGCCAAGCGGTCTTAGGAAGACAACATTCACACACAACTCCTTGGCTCACAGAACGACATGGCTACGATCCGACTTCCTGCCGCTTCACCAAACAGAAGGTAACTGCCATTGGCGTTCCGTGCCCCAAGTGCGGTTCGCGCGTTGTCTCCAAGCATGGTAAGGGCCGTATGTCCTTCTACAGTTGTGAAAAGTATCCGGAGTGTAATTTCTCTTCCTGGGATATGCCTCTTAACGAAAAATGTCCCGATTGCGGTGAAATGCTTTATTACCGCAAGAGCAGAAAAAGCGTAATTTGCAAGAACAAGGCTTGCGACTATAAGCGTGACGAAGAAATGACGGTAATTGAATGATGACCGAGCCGAAAATTAAAATTATAGGCGCGGGACTTGCTGGCTGTGAGGCGGCTTGGCAGGCGGCACGCCTTGGAGTGAGAGTTGATTTATACGAGATGAAGCCGAATAAACGCTCCGCCGCTCATCACGCTGACACCTATGCTGAGCTTGTTTGCTCAAATTCACTGCGTTCAAATCAAACGTCAAACGCTGTCGGCTTACTAAAAGAGGAGCTTTCCAGATGCGGCTCGCTTATACTTGAAGCGGCTTATGCAACAGAGGTTCCCGCAGGGTCGGCTCTTGCCGTAAACAGGACGGATTTCAGTGAATATATTACAGAAAAAATTAAAAATCATCCTCTTATCACAGTATATGAGGAGGAAGTCAAAGAGATTGACCCCGAGCAAATTACTGTAGTTGCGACAGGACCGCTTACGTCGGAGGCTCTTTCGAATTTTATCTCCAAACTCACAGGAGAAGAAAAGCTCCATTTCTTTGATGCGGCGGCACCTATTGTAGATTTTTCTACGGTTGACACAACACTTGCATTTTTTGCATCAAGGTGGGGCAAGGGCAATCCCGAGGACTACCTCAACTGTCCTATGACAAAGGGCGAGTACGACGCTTTTTATAACGCTCTTATAAGTGCTAAGACTGCGCCTCTAAAAGAGTTTGACAGAGTTTTGCAAGAGGAAATAACAGTTTTTGAGGGCTGTATGCCTATTGAGGTTATGGCATCACGCGGCTACGACACCCTCAGATTTGGACCTATGAAGCCCGTTGGGCTTCCCCTCCCGAGTACAGGCGAGGATGCATACGCCACCGTACAGCTGAGACGGGAAAATAAAGAGGGCACTATGTACAATATAGTGGGCTTCCAAACGCATCTTACATTTCCCGAGCAGCAAAGAGTTTTCAGAATGATTCCGGGACTCGGCTCGGCGGAGTTTTTCAGGTACGGAGTTATGCACAGAAATACGTATATTAATTCTCCCGAGCTTTTAACGGAAATTTATTCTATGCGTAAGCATCCGAGAGTTTTCTTCGCAGGTCAGATGACGGGGGTTGAGGGTTACGTAGAGTCGGCATCATCGGGCTTTGTAGCAGGAATAAATGCCGCAAGACTTGCCCTTGGCGAGGAGCCGCTTGTCTTTCCTGAGGAGACTGAAATCGGAGCTCTTGCACATTACGTGAGCAAGGGGGGAGTTTCCTCGTCATTTCAGCCTATGAATGCAAATTTCGGAATTATAGCACCCTTCGATAAAAAAATTAAAGGAGGAAAGAAAAACAGAAACGAAGCGTATGCAGAGCGTTCGCTCGAAATTATTGACGCACGTTTTGGATTTCTTAAAAAAATATGAGAATTCTTATAGATGCTATGAGCGGTGATAATGCTCCTCTTGAGATACTCAAGGGCGTGGAGCTTGCAAAGACGGAATTCCCCGAACAGACGCTTGTTCTTGTCGGAGATGAAAACGTTATTTCTGATATTGCCGTAACGAATGACATTAATATTGAGGGAATTGAAATAATTAATTCGCAAAGCGTAATTACTATGGAGGACAATCCTCTTTCCGTTATCAGAGACAAGAGAGATTCTTCTATGGGTGTAGGCTTAAAGGCTCTTTCAAAAGGAGAGGTTGACGCCTTTGTAAGCGCTGGAAACACAGGTGCTTTGTTGACAGGGGCAACTATAATTGTTCGCCGTATTCAGGGAATCAATAGGGCTGCTATTGCCTCAATTCTTCCTCTTTCAAATCCTGTTTTGCTTATGGATTCGGGTGCAAACCTTACCGTAACGTCGGACAATATTTGTCAGTTCGCTTTTATGGGAGCTAAGTATATGGAAAAAATCTACGGTCTTGAAAGACCAAGGATAGGACAGCTCAACAACGGAACCGAGTATAACAAGGGAAATGCACTTCAAACCGAATCGTATCAGATTCTTATGGATTCCGGTCTTAATTTCGTCGGAAACGTAGAGGCAAAGGAGGTTCCGTTTGATTCCTGTGACGTTCTTGTTACAGATGGTTTTACGGGCAACATTCTTTTGAAGAGCATTGAGGGAATGGGCAAATTCCTTATGGGAACCTTGAAGGACGTTCTTACTACTAACGTTGTAACAAAGTTTTCGACCCTTACAATGCAAGAAAAAATTAAAGATATGAAAAAGCGTTTTGATGCATCTGAACACGGCGGTGCACCCTTGCTCGGTATATCAAAGCCTGTAATCAAGGCACACGGCTCGTCAGACGCAAAGGCAATTAAAAACGCAATAAGACAGGCAATCTTTTTCCTGGATGCCGGAATAAACAAAGACATCAGCATTTTTGCAGCGGACTACGACGACAAAAAGCTTCTGGCTGATGCGGAAAAGGCTTACGGCTCGTTAGATATTTAATTTTTTGGAAAGGAGGAATAAAAGATGGCGATAGGAAAGGAAATCACAGAGATTCAAGGTAAAATAGGATATGTCTTTTCTGACATCGGGTATCTTGAAAACGCACTCACGCATTCCTCCTACTCCAACGAACAGAGAAATAAGGGTATAAATCTTCCGTCAAACGAACGTCTTGAATTTCTCGGGGATGCGATTTTACAGCTTGTCGTTTCCGAATATCTGTATTTAAATTACAGGAAGTACGGCGAGGGTGCACTTACGAAAATGCGGCAAAGCCTCGTTTGCGAGGGAAATCTTGCGAAAATCGCCGAAAGAATTTCTCTTGGCGACTATATAAATCTCGGACGTGGCGAGGAGACAACCGATTGCCGTAAGCGTCCAAAGGTTCTTGCGGATGCTCTTGAGGCCCTTATTGCAGCTGTTTATATTGATTGCGGCGGAAAAGATGAATACAAGAAAATTGTTCTTGAGCTTTTAAAAAATGAGATAAAGAGTGTTCTTGATACGAAAAAGGGCGACTATAAGACTATGCTTCAGCAGCTTGTTGAGGCGGATGGTGCCGCAGTGCTTGAATACGTTGTTCTTGAAGAGACGGGACCTGAGCACGACAGAACATTTACGGTGGCGGCGTACGTAAACAACAACGAGGTGGGACGCGGAACGGCAAAAAGCAAGAAGAATGCCGAAATGAAAGCGGCACACGTTGCCCTCGGACTATTTGGTGTTCAAACGTGAGACACGTAAACATTCCGATTTTTATTCCGCATCTTGGCTGTCCTAACAACTGTGTCTTTTGCAATCAAAGGACTATATCCGGAGTTTCGGAGTTCGACCCCTCTGCGGTTAATGTAGAGATAGAAAGAGCACTTATGACGGTTGGTGCGGATGACGAGTGTGAGATTGCCTTTTTCGGAGGCTCGTTTACGGGGATTGACCGTGCTCTTATGACACGGTTGCTTGAAATTGCCTATGCTTACGTAAAAGACGGCAGAGTCAAGTCGATAAGATGCTCTACACGCCCCGATTACATAGACGACGAGGTGCTGTCAATTCTTAAAAGATACGGTGTAAAAACCATAGAGCTTGGACTTCAAAGCATCTCAGATAAGGTGCTTTCGGCAACTAAAAGAGGGCACAGCTTTGATGATGAGGTGCGTGCCACATCGCTTATATTAAAGCACGGCTTTTCTCTTGTCGGTCAGATGATGATTGGTCTGCCGGAATCCTCACTTGAGGATGAAATAAAAACTGCTGAATTTATCATTTCTTCGGGTGCCTCTGCGGCAAGAATATATCCGACGGTAGTTTTTTATGACACAGAGCTTTGTGAAATGGCAAAAGCGGGGATTTACACGCCTATTAGCAATAAGGAGGCAGCGGTTCGCTCTGCTGAGGTTTACGAGCGGTTCTTTGAAGCGGGTGTTGACGTTATACGCATAGGTCTTCAAGCATCGGAAAATCTTACTGATGAAAGTAAGTATTACGCAGGTGCTTCACACAGTGCTATGGGCGAGCTTGTGCTTAACGAATTTTATTATAAGAGAATAAAAAAGGCTATTCTCGATGCAAAAATCGCATCTGATAAGCCGATATACATATACGTCCCAAGAGGTGCTCTCTCAAAGGCTGTGGGACAGAAAAAGACAAACAAGCTTCGTCTTATCTCGGAGCTTTCACTCACTGAGGTCCGCTTTTTGGAAATGGACGGCCTGTGCGAGGGAGAGGTCAAGGTAAGAACGGAAGAAAGGGAAAATAGATGTATTTAAAATCACTTGAGCTTCACGGCTTTAAATCATTCCCAAACAGAACGGTTTTGACCTTTGAGCGTGGTGCGACGGTCATTGTCGGACCTAACGGAAGCGGAAAGTCTAATATCTCCGATGCTATGCGTTGGGTTCTTGGCGAGCTTTCGAGCCGTAATATCAGAGGAACAAAAATGGAGGACGTTATTTTCGGCGGAACCGATGAAAGACGTCCTATGGGCTTTGCTGAGGTCTCCGTAACCTTTGACAACTCCGACCCTGAAAACCGTCTTGACTCCGAGTTTGACGAGGTGACTGTAACAAGACGTTATTTCAGAACGGGCGACAGTGAATATCTGATAAACCGTCAGCCCAGAAGACTCCGTGATATTTACGAGCTGTTTATGAATACCGGTGTCGGTCGTGAGGGCTATTCTATAATAGGACAGGGTAAAATTGCAGAAATCATCTCAAAAAAGAGTGATGAGAGAAGAAATATATTCGAGGAAGCCGCAGGTATTTCAAAATACCGTCACAGAAAAGAGGAGACGGAAAGAAAGCTAAAGGCAACCCAGGACAACCTCGACCGAGTAAAGGACATTTTGTCGGTCCTTGAATCGCAGGTCGGTCCTCTTGAAAAGGAAGCGGAAAAGGCAAGGCGCGGACTCGCTATTTATGAGGAAAAGAAGCGTGCCGACGTCTCCCTTTGGCTATTTGATACGAAGAAGATAAGAGAAGATATTGAGGCTGCTGATAACGCTTGGAAGCTCTCTGTTCACGAGCTTGAAATTATAGACCAAATAATTTCAGACCTTGAGGCACAAAACGAAAATATTTTCAATAAAACGCAGTCGGGTAAAAGACTTTCCGAGGATCTTCTTGAAAAAATCAGAGAAACCACCTCGAGAATGCATAAAATCGACAACGATTTGCGTGTTGCGGAAACAGAGTTTTCACACTCTGCGGAAATGATTGAACAGTGCCGCACCAGAATTTTGGAAATTAATACCTCAAAGAGCAATATTGAGGCGAATAAGAAAGAATACGAAAATAGAAAAAGCAGCTTTGAGGCAGCTTTGTCCGAGCTGCTTGACAAGCGTCTTGAATATCTTGCAAAGGTGCAACAGCTGCAAAGCAAAATTGAGTCTGCAAAGCGTGAGCTTGAAGAAGCACTCGATGAGCTTACGGTTGAGGAGAATGCGGCACAAGATTTGAACGTGCGTATCAACATTCTCAAATCGGCAAAGGAAAGTGATGGCACAAAAACACAGGATATTTTAAAAGAGATAGCAAAATACGAGGCAGAAGAGAAGATTTTGAAAGAAGAAGCCGAGCGTTGCGAGGAAAATGCATCAGGCTTCAAAGCTCAAATTGCCGAAAAGGATGCAATAATTGCCGAGTCCGAGGAGCGTTTGGAAGCACTTTCTTCGGAGCGTGCGGAGATTTCAGAATCGCTCAATAAATTGAAGCTTGAGCGTGACACGCTCGTTCAGCGTGCTGACGTTCTTCAAAGAATGAACGAACATTTCGAGGGGTATGCCGAAAGCGTTCGCTTCGTGATGAAGGAATACGCCGCAGGAAATATAAGCCGAGCAGGAAAAATTCACGGTCCGCTTTCGTCCTTGATTGAAGTTGAAAAGGATTATATAACTGCTATTGAAACAGCACTCGGCGCAAGTCTGCAAAACGTCGTTGTAGACAACGAAGAGACGGCGAAGGCGGCTATTTTTGCCCTCAAGCGTGCAAACGCAGGTCGTGCAACATTCTATCCCATCACCGCTATTAAGCCCTCGACGGAAACCGATGAAATTAAAGCGGCTAAGAAGATGCAGGGATTTGTCGGCAGAGCAGATACTCTTGTAAACTCCGATTCCAAATTCAGAAGCATTATTGAATGGTTGCTTTTACGCACACTTGTGTTTGACAACATCGACAACGCATCCGTTGCGGCAAAGTCGCTTCGCTACCGTGTTAAGATTGTTACTCTTGACGGTCAGGTAATCAACGCAGGCGGTGCATTCACAGGCGGTAGTGCAAAGCGTGACAGCGGTATTCTTTCAAGACTAACAGAGATTTCCTCCTTGAAAGAGCGTGCCAATTTGATTAAAGAGCAAATCGTCAAAACCGAGACTGCAATTTCCGAAATAGACGAGGAATATAAGTCGTTTGATGAAAAATACAAGACAGCACAGGAGGATAAGGAGCTTCTTCTTACTCTTTCTCGCTCACAGTTTGCCGCACTTGACAACGCAAACGCAAAGTACGACGCAAATAAAAATATTCTCGAAAAACTTATCTCCGACAAGAATATTCTTGAAAATCATCAGACCGTGGCCGACGAGGAGCTTCTTGAAATCACTGCTGATTACGATGCGGCACTCGAACGCATTGCGGCACTTAAAGAATTCAGACAGCGTCGCTCGGAAGAGATGGGCGAGCTTGATGAAAATAGCGATGAGATAGTTCAAAATGCAAACGAATTGCAAATCAAAGCTACCGAGGTTCGCAAAGACATCGAAAGCGTTGATCTTATGATAGCAAGCATTAATTCCCGTATTGCAGACCTTGATGAGGAAACGGCATCGCAGAACGCAAGAATTGACGAGCTTACAAAGAAGAGCAGCGGAATAGATTCCTTAAAAGCGGAGAATTCTGAGGAATACGAGCGTCTTGAAAACGAGCTTGACGAGCTGAACCGACGCCGCTCCGAGGTTGAAAGCGGCAATGACGAATTCGAAAGAGAGCTTAATATTCTTCGTCAAAAGACAAAGGAAAATATGTCGAGCCGTCAGGTTGCGTATGAATCCACTGTCAACTGCAAAAACAAGCTCGAGCAGCTCACCGAAAGACAGGACAAGCTCGGCTCACAGCTTTGGGACGAGTATGAAATTACATACGAGGATGCGGTTGCACTCGAATACCCCCCTGTAACGGCTGAAAACCGTGATGAGGTGGCACATATCCAGACCTCTTGCCGTGCAAGACTTCGTAGCCTTGGCGGATATGACCCCTCCGCAATAGAAAAGTATGCGGCGATAAAGTCGCAGTACGACGACCTTAATACGCAGTACGTAGACCTTACGAGCTCCTATGATGAGCTTACAGGCATCATTACACGTATAGAGGAAGAAATGCGTACGAGCTTTGTCGATGCATTTGAGGCTATAAACCGCAACTTCTCCGTAACATTCAAGGAGCTTTTCGGAGGCGGAAATGCAGAGCTTATTTTGGTTGATCCTGAGGACGTTCTTACATCGGGTATTGAGATAAAGGCGGCTCCTCCCGGAAAAATCATAAAAAATCTCGCACTTCTTTCGGGTGGTGAGCAGTCTTTCGTTGCTATTGCACTTCTTTTTGCTATACTTAAGGTTAATCCTACGCCGTTCTGTATTCTCGATGAGATTGAGGCAGCCCTTGATGAGGTAAACGTTTACAGATTTGCGGATTACATTAGGAATTTTGAGGACGGCACGCAGTTCATTCTTATCACTCACCGCCGTGGAACTATGGAGGTCGGAGACCGTCTTTACGGTGTAACGATGCCTCAACGTGGTATATCTCAGGCTATTGAGCTTAACGTAAACGAAATAGAAGGAAAACAAAAGGAGTTGCTTGATGGGGTTCTTTGATAAGCTGAAAAGCGGTCTTTTTAAGACCAAAAGTGCCATTGTAGGCAAAATTGATAATATATTTAAGCATTTTACCAGAATTGATGAGGATCTCTTTGATGAGCTTGAGGAGCTTCTCATTACCGCTGACGTCGGTGTTATGACCACCGAGGAGGTTTTGGACGAGCTTCGTGATTCGGTAAAGGAAAATAGGATTAAGGATCCTGAGCAGGTAAAGGCGGAGCTTTTTGCCATTCTTCGCCGCCTTATAGGGGAGCACGAGCCTCTTAATCTTTCAACCAGACCCTCGGTCATTCTTGTCATCGGCGTAAACGGTGTAGGTAAGACAACCTCAATAGGCAAGATGTCAGCTGAGCTGAAATCGCAGGGTAAAACGGTGGTTGTTGCCGCCGCTGACACGTTCCGCGCTGCTGCGGCAGAGCAGCTCTCCGTTTGGTGTGACAGGGCGGGTGTTGACATTATAAAGCAGGCTGCGGGAGCAGACCCTGCGTCCGTTGTCTTTGATGCTATAAGTGCAGTAAAGAGCAGAAAGGCGGACGTTCTTATAATCGACACCGCAGGCAGACTCCATAACAAGAAGAATTTGATGGACGAGCTTGCTAAAATTGACCGTGTTATTACACGTGAGCTACCCGATGCGTCAAAGGA
Organism: Eubacteriales bacterium; assembly: GCA_045655765.1. Classification (GTDB taxonomy): domain Bacteria; phylum Bacillota; class Clostridia; order Oscillospirales; family CAG-272; genus UBA1740. The sequence goes on from JAZOQA010000032.1 coordinate 8,859, forward strand.
AACACTCCTTGTTCTCGATGCGACAACCGGTCAAAACGCCGTAATGCAAGCAAAGGAGTTTAAAGAAGCCTCAAAAATTACGGGTCTTATACTCACAAAACTTGACGGCACAGCAAAGGGCGGAATAGTACTTTCAATCAAAAAAGAGCTTGGCATTCCCGTGAAGTTCATAGGAGTAGGCGAGCAAATTGACGATATGAAGCCTTTTGATGCAGAGGATTTTGCAAAGGCTTTGTTTGAAAATGAAAATTAGCGTGAAAGTATAGTAAGTTATTCTTTGTACTTCAGCGTTTTTCACGATTGGTTTATGTGCGGTCGCTCCAAAGCGACAGAATGGAGATTAATATGCTAAACAGTAAGCAACGAGCATATTTGCGCGGACTTGCTATGCAGCTTGACCCTATTTTTCAAATAGGAAAGGGTGGCATCGGTGATGAAAGCGTAAAGCAGATTTCAGCCGCACTCGAGGCACGTGAGCTTATAAAGGTGCGTGTTTTGGAAAACAGCGGTTATACCGCCAAGGAAGCGGCAGAGGAGCTTTCGGAGGCTATAGGTTGTGACGTTGTGACGACCATAGGCACGAAATTCGTGCTCTATAAGGAGTCTGAAAAAAAGAAAAGGATTGAGCTTCCATGAGTCACAAAAAAAGACTCGGTATATACGGAGGCACGTTTAGTCCTCCGCACCTCGGTCACGTAAGGGCGGCAGAGGTCTTCATAGAGGCGGCGGAGCTTGACGAGCTTGTAATTATGCCGACCTTTCTCCCGCCTCATAAGCAAATAGATGGAGAGGCAACGCCCGACGAGCGTCTTTCTATGTGCCAAATGGCATTTAAAGATTTAAAGAACACAAGAGTTTCCGATTATGAAATAAACAAGGGCGGAACCAGCTATACACACGCAACCTTGACGGAGTGGGCAGGGGATGACCGTGAGCTTTATTTCCTCGTCGGAACGGATATGTTTTTGACTCTTGACCTTTGGCGCCTGCCCGAGGTAATATTCAAAAATGCGGTTATAGCCATTGTAAAGCGTGACGGCACGTCAAGCAATGAAATTCTTAGAAAAAAGCAAGAATTTGAGCAAATGTACTTGGCACGTATACTTTTAATTGAAAGCGACGTTATAGACATATCCTCGTCGGAAATTAGAAATATGATTAAAAACGGTGAGGACACGTCCTCCGTGCTCCCCTTATCGGTACGTGAGTTTTTGGAGGAAAATGCGATTTATTCCCCCATATTTTCCGCAGAGGCTTTGTCAAGGCTTGAGGAGCTTGTCGCCGGAAGAATGTCTGAAAAGCGTTTTCGCCACACACTCGGTGTGCGTGATGCGGCAATTAAAATAGCCGACGCCGTTCTTCCGAAAGCAAAGTCAGAGCTTGCCGCAGCAGCGCTGCTACACGACATAGCAAAGGAATACCCACGTGACGAGCAGCTTCGTATGCTTTCCTTGACACAGGGACTCACCGAGGAGGATTTGTTATCCGAGAGCCTTTATCACGCCTTTGCTGCACCGTATTTAATTCGCCGTGATTTTTCCGAGTTTGCAACGCCGAGCATTCTGTCCTCCGCATTTTATCATAGCACAGGACGTGCAGGAATGACGCTTTTTGAGGAAATAATTTTTGTGGCGGATTATATCGAACAGACAAGAATTCACCCTGATTGTAAAAGTGCGAAAGAGGAGCTTTTCTCTGCGTTTCTGAAAAACGGCAATGACAGAGAAAAAAATATAAAGGCACTTCATTTGTGTGCGCTAAAAGAGATTTTTGGCACAAAGTGTCACCTTTCGGAAAAGGGACTTTATCAAAATTCAAGAATGAATAAGACGGAAGAGTATTTAAAGGCTCTTTTGTGAAAAATATGGAGTAATTTTAAGGCAGAAACTTTTATGAATGATGTTGTAAATATTAAAGATTCCGAGATTTTAGCTCGTGAGGCGGTTAAAATTCTCGCCGAAAAGCAAGGCTTGCAAATCAAGCTTTATGATATGAGACAAAAAGAGGCAATCACAGATTTTTATATAAACGTAACGGGAAAGTCGGCAATGCACGTAGCCTCTCTTGCAAATGATCTATATGATATGCTCTCCGAGCGCGGAAGACTCGCTCTTCGCTTAGAGGGCAGAGGCACAGACTCGTGGATTCTTGCGGATTATGGTGACGTTATAGTTAACGTGTTTGACAAGCAGTCACGTGAGTTTTACGACCTTGACAGATTGCTTCCCCAAGAAGCACTCGTGGACGTTACTCCTCTTATTGAAGAGGTTGACAAAAAGTTTGAAATCAAAAAAATATAAATACAATTTAAGAGGACAAGAAAATGATTTACGATTATAAGAAAATCGAACCTAAATGGCAAAAAATTTGGGATGAAAAGCGTGCGTTCGAGGCAAAACAGGACTTCTCACTTCCAAAGTATTACGCTCTTGTTGAATTCCCGTATCCCTCGGGTCAGGGACTTCACGTCGGACATCCCCGTCCTTATACCGCCCTCGATATAGTTTCAAGAAAGAAAAGAATGCAGGGCTACAACGTCCTTTTCCCTATGGGCTGGGACGCATTCGGTCTTCCTACCGAGAACTTTGCCATCAAGAATAAGATTCATCCAAAGCTCGTAACAGAGAGGAACGTTGCACGCTTTAAGTCGCAGCTTAAGGCTCTCGGTCTTTCCTTTGATTGGTCACGTGAAATCAACACCACCGACCCGAGCTACTATAAGTGGACGCAGTGGATTTTCCTCCAGCTTTTCAAGAGCGGTCTTGCTTACAAAAAGGAAATGGCGGTAAACTTCTGTACCTCCTGTAAGGTCGTTTTGGCAAACGAGGAGGTTGTCGGCGGTGTATGTGAGCGTTGCGGCTCCGCTGTAATCAGAAAGGTCAAGAGCCAGTGGATGCTCAAAATTACCGAGTATGCAGACCGTTTGATTTCGGGTCTTGACGGGCTTGATTTCATTGAAAGAGTAAAAACGCAGCAGATAAATTGGATTGGAAAATCCAAGGGTGCCGAAATAGACTTTGCCACCACAGAGGGCGACAAGCTCCGAGTTTATACAACGAGATGCGACACACTTTTTGGTGCTACTTATATGGTTATTGCACCCGAGCACGCATATATTGAAAAGTGGAAGAATTCCATCGAGAATTACGATGAAATAAGCGAGTACAAGGCACAAGCTGCAAGAAAGTCCGATTTTGAAAGAACCGAGCTTGTAAAGGAAAAGACAGGCGTAGAAATTAAGGGCGTAAGAGCGATCAACCCTGCAACAGGCAAGGAAATTCCTATTTTCATCTCCGATTACGTTCTTGCAGGCTACGGCACAGGTGCGATTATGGCGGTTCCCGCACACGATGAGCGTGACTGGGATTTTGCAAAGAAATTCTCGCTTCCTATCATTGAGGTTGTCGCAGGCGGCAACGTTCAGGAGGCGGCATTTACCGACGTTCAGACAGGCAAGCTTGTAAACTCCGGCTTCTTAAACGGTCTTGAGGTTGCCGATGCCAAGGAGGCTATGGTTAAGTTCCTTGAAGAAAAGGGAATTGGTGAGGAAAAAACCAACTTCAAGCTCCGTGACTGGGTATTCTCCCGTCAGAGATATTGGGGCGAGCCTATTCCGCTTATTGAGTGTGAGTGCTGCGGCTGGGTGCCTGTGCCCGAGGAGGAGCTTCCTCTTGAGCTTCCCGACGTTGAGTCCTACGAGCCTACGGAAACGGGTGAATCTCCGCTTTCGCTCATCACCGATTGGGTTAACTGTAAATGCCCGAGGTGCGGCGGTGCTGCAAAGCGTGAGACCGACACTATGCCCCAGTGGGCAGGCTCTTCCTGGTACTTCCTCCGCTACTGCGACCCGAACAACGAAAACGCACTTGCATCCGAGGAGGCACTCAAATATTGGATGCCCGTCGATTGGTATAACGGCGGAATGGAGCATACCACGCTTCACCTGCTTTACTCTCGTTTCTGGTCGAAGTTCCTCTACGACGAGGGCACGCTTCCTTACGCTGAGCCTTACGCAAAGAGAACAAGCCACGGTATGATACTTGGCGAAAACGGTGAAAAGATGTCAAAGTCCCGTGGAAACGTTGTAAATCCCGATGACATTGTAAACGATTACGGCGCTGACACTATGCGTCTTTACGAGATGTTTATCGGTGACTTCGAGCAGGCGGCACCGTGGAATCCTCAGTCCATAAAGGGCTGTAAAAGATTCCTTGAAAGATTTATGAATCTTCTTGATTTGGCAGAGGGTGAGGGAAGCACTCCCGAGCTTGAAAAGCATATACACAAGCTCATTAAAAAGGTTACCTCCGACATCGACACGATGAAGTTCAACACCGCTATTGCTGCAATGATGGCTACTATAAACACCGTATATGAAATAGGCAAAATTACAAAGACGGAGCTTAAAACGCTTTCAACGCTTCTTGCTCCCTTTGCTCCGCACGTAGCAGAGGAAATTTGGGAGGCACTCGGAGGTGAGGGACTCGTTTCTCTTACCAAGTGGCCCGAATACGATGAGGCGAAGACTGTTGACGACACCGTGGAGATGCCCGTTCAGGTATGCGGCAAGGTCAAGACGGTGCTTATGATTCCTAAGGCGGCTACTAAAGAAGAAATTCTCGCTATTGTCTATGCAGATGAAAAAATCAAGGCTGCAACAGAGGGAAAAGCTGTTATTAAGGAAATTGTCGTTCCCGGAAAAATTATAAACATTGTAGTAAAATAAATTTTAACAAAAAAACCTCCAAAGAGAGAGTCTGTGATAATCTTTGGAGGTTTTTTGTAGGTTATAAACCAAAAAATGAAATAGCGGACGCTTATTTTATTTATCATTTTAATTTTGAGTTAAAAAAACTTAAAAAAGTTTGAAAAAGGTATTGACAAACGTAGAAAAATGTGTTATTATTAATAGGCTTGAAAAAGCAAATATGCGAGTGTAGTTCAATGGTAGAATTCCAGCCTTCCAAGCTGGTCGCGTGGGTTCGATTCCCATCACTCGCTCCAAATTGCGCCCTTAGCTCAGTGGATAGAGTGCCCGGCTACGAACCGGTAGGTCGAAGGTTCGAATCCTCCAGGGTGCGCCACAAGAAACACTTTTGTCGAAAAGACAAAAGTGTTTTTCTGTTATATAGGAAATTTTCGGCAAAAGTCTAAAGCTTCCGATTATTTTATTAATGACGCAAGCTACGATGGTGTATGGCTCCTTAGCGACAACGTGTTTTTTTAAAAACCGATTTGAAACAAAAATATTTTCTATATATTAACGTTTCTCACGACGAGTACGATTCTATAAACCTTTGCGACAGATGCTCAAAAAGACGTATATAAAATAAGGGTATTCTTGCCGATTTATAATGTACGTACACGCCTCTGGGTGTGAGAACGAAGATTTCTCGGCTAAATCCGTTTGCTCCACAAAAACGCTAAGCTTAGCGTTTTCTCTTTTCTATTGACTTTTAATCTATATTTTGTTAAAATGAATATATAAAATAACTAAGGAAAACAGAATGATGAGTTTAGTACCAGATTATAGATTTTCGGTCTTTTCCGACGCTACGGCAGAGTTTCTTATATCCATTGGTGTCAAAGGAATCATATTAGATATAGACAACACCCTTGAGCCATACGAGCACCCTGACCCGGGAGAGCACGTTTTCGCTTGGTTTGAAAGCCTTAAGAATGCGGGGATTTCGGTAGCATTCGTTTCAAACAACGGCGGGGAGAGAGTGGAACGCTTCAACAAAAATCTTGGCTTTGTAGCATATTACAAAGCAAAAAAGCCGTTTAAAAAGAACGTGCTTAACGCTCTTCGTGACATAGGAGTTGAGCCGAAAGATGCGATTTTGATGGGAGATCAGGTTTTCACAGACGTATGGGCTGCAAAGAACGCAAGAATACGCTCCATACTCGTTCCGCCGATAAACGACAAACGTGACCTTTTTACTAAATTAAAGCGTCTTTTAGAAAAGCCGATTTTAAGAAAATACGAAAGAAAGAAAGCGAAAAAAGAGAAAAATGACAAGACTTGAGCTTTTACGTGAGAAAATGTCTTTGAGCGGCATTGATGCTGTGATAATATATGATGAGTTGAATCAGCGGTATCTCTCACGCTTTTCATTTACAGACGGTTTTTTGTTTATTACGGCAAGGGAAGCGTATCTTATAACTGATTTCAGATATTATGAGATGGCAATTAAGAATTCAGACCGTGAATTTAAGGTCTTAATGCCTGAAAAAAAGGATGAATTCTTAAAAGAAGCAATTTCTGAGGGTGAATGCACTACGGTAGGCTTTGAGGGAAATTTCGTCTCCTTTGCTGCTTATAAGAGCCTGTGCGAGCGTTTTTGCGGTGTTAAGTTTGAAAATATCGGCACGATGATAGAGGATATCCGCCGTATAAAAGCACCCGATGAAATCGAAAAAATGCAAAAGGCACAGAATATCACCGACAAGGCTTACGAGCATATTTTAAGTGTCCTAAATCCCGAAAAAATGACGGAAATTGACGTAGCTGTGGAGCTTGAATACGCTATGCGTAAAAACGGAGCGGAGGGCTTTGCCTTCGATACCATTGCGGTCTCGGGTGATGCCTCGGCTCTGCCTCACGGAACGCCAAGAGATGTGAAGCTTAAAAAAGGCTTTCTTACTATGGATTTCGGTGCAAGGCTTGACGGATATTGCTCGGATATGACACGCACGGTTGTCATCGGCAAGGCAGATAGGGAAATAAAGAACGTATACAACACGGTTCTTTCGGCACAGAAAGCCGCGCTCGATTTTCTCTGTGCGGGTGTCGATGCAGGCGAGGCTGATAAGGTTGCACGTGATATTATAGACAGTAAGTATAAGGGGGCGTTCGGTCATTCGCTCGGTCACTCTGTCGGGCTTTTTATTCACGAAGCACCGGGGCTTTCGATGCGTAGCTTCGGCTATAAGCTTCGTGTAGGTGAAATTTTGACTGTTGAGCCTGGTATTTATATTTTCGGAAAATACGGCTGTCGAATTGAGGATATGATAAAAATAGAGGAGTGTGGCGTTTATAATTTCACTCATTCTCCAAAAGACTTGATAGAAATACTTTAATTTTAGGAAAATATTAAAAAACTTTTCCTAAACCTATTGCAAACTTATTAATTTTATAGTACAATATATGTGTATAAACGGGCATTCTGTCCGAAAGACGGAAAACGGTGACGGGTTTTTCGATGAAGACAATTTCAAAACGTCAAGAAAAGGAACAAAAGAAATGATTACAGCAGGCGATTTTAAAAATGGTCTCACCTTCGAAATGGAAGGAAAGGTTTATCAGGTTGTTGAATTCCAGCACGTTAAGCCCGGAAAAGGTGCAGCGTTCGTAAGAACCAAGTACAAGGATGTTATCACCGGTGCAACCCGTGAGGCTTCTTTTAACCCCACAGCAAAGTTTGAAAACGCTGTTATCGAGCGTAAGGATCTTGAATATCTTTACAACGACGGCGAGCTTTACTACTTTATGGACCCCGAGTCCTACGAGCAGATTCCTCTCAACCAGGAGAAGCTCGGTGACAACTTCAAGTTTGTAAAGGAGAACACCGTCTGCCGTATCTGCTCTTGGAAGAGCAATGTATTTGCGGTTGAGCCTCCGACGTTTGTAGAGCTTGCAGTTACCGAGACTGAGCCCGGCGTTCGTGGCGACACTGCTACAAACGTAACCAAGGAAGCTACCTTGGAGACCGGTGCGGTTGTTAAGGTTCCGATCTTCATCAACGAGGGTGATGTTCTTAAGATCGATACCAGAACGGGCGAGTATGTTGAAAGAGCATAAAATTTGATTTTACACTCTCCCGTTTACAAAAAAACGGGAGAGAATTCTTATTACAAAAGGAGTATTATTATGTCTATTTTGGAAAATGCAGCATATCTTAAAGGACTTGCCGAGGGGCGTGAGATCGCAGGCACCAAGGAGGGCGAAATCGTTGTAAAGCTCATTGAGCTTGTTGGCGATATGGCTGATGAAATTGCGGCTCTTCGTGACGAATGTGCAGAGCTTCGTGAGTACATCGAGGAGATCGACGAGGATCTTGGAGCAGTAGAGGATGACCTCTACCTCGATGAGGATGAGGATTTTGATGATGAGGACGAATATGATGACGAGGATATAGACGACGGCTTCTATCAGATGGAATGCCCCTCGTGCGGTGAGGAAATTTGTTTTGATGATTCCCTTGATGCGGACGAGCTTGTTTGTCCTGCTTGCGGTGCGAAGGTCAGCGACATCGAGATTTGCGACGGCAACTGCGACGGCTGCGATGACGAGGAGTGCAAGGCTCAGCAGTAATCTCATTTAATGAATTATGGTAAAAAATGCGCCTCTTACAGTTGCGCATTTTTTTCATTTCAAAACTACGTTTTAAGAAAGGTTAGGGAGAATTTATGAGTGAGATTAAATGTCCTAAATGCGGTGAGCTGTTTTCGGTTGATGAGTCGGGCTATGCCGAGCTTTTAAGTCAAGTACGCAACTTGGAATTTACTGAAGAAATCAAGGCTATTGAAAAAAGACACAGTGAAGCTCTTGAGCTTTCAAAAGCTCAAATAATGCTTGAGGCAAGTCAGGCACTTATGGAGGAAAAACGCCTGAATGAGGCTAAAATTGCAGAACTCAACCAAAAAATCGAGGCAGAAAATGCACAAAAGAGCCTTGAAATACAAAATGCCGTTTCAAAAAAAGAAGTAGAAATCACTGAGCTACGCTCAAAGCTTGAGCTTGTAAAGGTAACCGCAGAGGCAGAATCTGCAAAAAGCATTGAGATGCTAAAGCACGAGGTAGAACAGCTGAAAGCCTCGAAGGAGCTTGCAATAAGAGAGGCGCAAATCAAGTCAGAGCTTGCACTTAAAGCCAAGGATGAGGAGATTGCTTTTTACAAGGATTTTAAGGCAAAGCTGTCTACAAAAATGGTCGGTGAGAGCCTTGAGGAGCATTGCTCCTTAGAATTCAACAGGGTGAGATCGGTCGGATTTAAAAATGCGTATTTTGAAAAGGACAACGACGCTCGGACGGGCAGTAAGGGTGATTTCATTTTCCGTGATTTTACAGACGACGGAGTGGAATTCATATCGATAATGTTCGAGATGAAAAACGAAACGGATACTGGCTCTACAAAGAAAAGAAACGAGGATTTTCTTCGTGAGCTTGATAAGGACAGAAATGAAAAAGGGTGCGAGTACGCTGTGCTTGTTTCCTTGCTCGAAGCTGACAGTGAGCTTTACAACCAAGGAATTGTCGACGTTTCACATAAATACCCTAAGATGTACGTAATTCGTCCGCAGTTCTTTGTTCCTCTTATAACTTTGCTCCGTAACGCATCGCTGTCTGCGGCGGATTATAAGCGTCAGCTTGCCGAAATCAAAAATCAAAATATTGATATTTCTAATTTTGAGTCGGCTATGAACGATTTCAAGGATGCCTTTTCGAGGAATTACAGAATAGCAAGCGAGAAATTTCAGACAGCCATTGATGAAATAGACAAAACCGTTGACCACCTAAATAAGGTCAAGGCGGCACTTCTTTCCTCTGAAAACAATTTACGTCTTGCAAATGACAAGGCGGAAAACCTGACTATCAAGCGTCTTACAAGGGGAAATCCAACAATGCAGTCAAGGTTTGCAGCACTCAAAGATGAAAAAGAGAGCTAATAATATAAAAATAGAGAAAATACACAAAAACTTTTTAAAAAGTATTGACAATATAAAATTTAAGTGATATAATTAAAAGGACGCTTACAGATGGGCAGAAAAAGAGCTATATGCCGCCTATCGTAGCGATTTTACACGAAAGTGAGGTGCTTTACAATGTTCGCTATTTTCGTAACAGGTGGAAAGCAGTACAAAGTTGCCGAGGGTGACGTTATCTTCGTTGAGAAGCTTGGCGTTGAAGAAGGCGAGAAAGTAACGTTTGATAAGGTTCTCTGCGTTAGCGGTGAGACTTTGTCTGTCGGAACTCCTTATGTAGCAGGCGCAACCGTAGTTGCAAATGTTGTCAAGAACGGCAAGTCCAAGAAGATCGATGTAATCAAGTACAAGCCTAAGAAGAACGAAAAGAAGAAGATCGGTCATCGTCAGGACTACACTAAGATCCAGATTGAGAAGATTGAGGCTTAATCTTTTATGACAACAATTGTTTTTTATAAGTCTGACGGATTTTTTTACGGCTTTGAGGAGCAGGGGCATACGGGGTATGCAGATGCGGGTGAGGATCCGCTTTGTGCAGCACTTTCAAGTATGACGATGTTGATTATCAATGCAATCGAGGTTTCCTACGCTTGCAAGGTGGATTACACCATTGATGAAACGACAACGGATATAAAGCTCATTTGCAAATCGGCTCTTCCTAAGTATGAAAAGGATGAGAAAAAGCAGTTTAGCGTTTCGGGACTTATACAGGCTTATTTCTATCAGCTTATGGATCTTGTTGAGGATTACTATGAGTTCCTTGACGTAAAAGAGATCGAGCGTGAGATTTAAGCAATTTCTACAGGCGAAAGCCACATAATTAATAATGGAGGTACACGAATAATGTTAAAGATCAGCTTACAATTCTTCGCTCACAAAAAGGGCGTTGGTTCAACTAAAAACGGTCGTGATTCCGAGTCTAAGCGTCTTGGCGTAAAAAAGGCTGACGGTCAGGCAGTTCTTGCTGGAAATATCCTTGTAAGACAGCGTGGTACAAAGATTCATCCCGGTACAAATGTAGGTATCGGCTCTGACGATACTCTCTTTGCTCTTGTTAGCGGTACTGTTAAGTACGAGCACATTTCCGGTGGCAAGAAGCAGGTTAGCGTTTACGCTGACTAACATATAACAAAAAAGAGTAGGGCTCGTATCTCTGCTCTTTTTTGTTTTTGAAATTTTGAAAAGTATAATTTATTTAATGTATAAGGAGAAAAAAGGAATTATGGCAATACTCGTCACAGGCGGAACCGGTTACATCGGCTCTCACACCACAGTCCAGCTTTTAAATGCGGGAGAAAAGGTGATTATCGTAGACAATCTCTACAACAGCAAGCTTTGCGTTCTTGACAGAATTGAAACTATTACTGGCAAGCGTCCTGAATTCATTAAGTGCGATCTTTTGGACGAGGAGGCTCTTGATGCGGTTTTTGCATCACATCCCGACATTGATTCTGTAATTCATTTTGCGGGACTTAAGGCTGTAGGCGAATCCTGCTCACTTCCTATTAAATATTATCATAATAACCTTACAGGTACCTTTAATCTCCTCAACTGTATGTTGAAATATAAGGTTTATCGCATTGTTTTCAGCTCCTCCGCAACTGTTTACGGTCTTCCCAAAACAGTTCCTATCAAGGAGGATTTCCCTCTTTCTACGACCAACCCTTACGGTGAAACCAAGCTGATGATCGAGCGTATACTTAAAGATACAGCTGTAGCGTACAAGGATCTCTCCGTTTGTGTTCTTCGTTACTTTAATCCCATCGGTGCACACGAAAGCGGACTTATCGGTGAGGACCCCAAGGGCATTCCCAACAATCTGCTTCCTTATATTGCAAAGGTTGCAGCAGGAAAGCTTGAGTGTCTCAGCGTATTCGGGGACGATTACAACACACCCGACGGAACGGGTGTACGTGACTATATCCACGTTCTTGATCTTGCTGATGCTCACCTCAAGGCTCTTGATTACACAAAGAAGTATAACGGTATTGATTACATCAACGTTGGAACAGGAAACGGTTATTCTGTTCTTGAGATGGTAAAGGCGTTTGGTGACGTTTGGGGTGCACCCGTAAATTACAAAATTGCTCCCCGTCGTCCCGGTGATATTGCAGAATGTTATGCCGACCCCTCCAAGGCAAAGGAAGTCCTTGGCTGGTCTGCAAAGCGTGATCTTGTTAAAATGTGCGAGGATTCTGCAAGATGGCAGAAGATGAACCCCGACGGTTACCCCGAAGAATAATAAATATTAAGGACCGCCTCTCTGACAAAAGTGTGCGGTCCTTTGTTTAGAATAATTATAAGATTAAAAGATATTTGCAAGCAATGTGCGTAAGGATGCATTTTTAAAAGTTGCAGGAAAAAAACAGAGCAGATGCTTGTTTTTTCAAAGCGTTCGTCACATAAGTGCTTCCGAACGAGTTGAAAGACTCAACAAAAAACAGAAATAATTTATGCATCTCTGATATATGATGAAATTTAAAAGGAAATAAAAATGATAACAGTAAACGATCTTTCTTTCCAATTCGGAGGACAACTACTCTTCAAAGACGTAAATTTGAAATTTACCCCGGGCAACTGTTACGGAATTATAGGTGCAAACGGTGCGGGAAAATCTACCTTCTTGCGTATTTTGTGCGGTGAGCTTCATCCCACAAGAGGCGATGTTTCAATCCCCTCAGACACAAGAATGTCTGTTCTGAAGCAAAACCACTTTGCATACGAGGAGTACACCGTACTTGACACCGTAATAATGGGCAACAAGCGTCTTTACGATATAATGAAAGAAAAGGACGAGCTTTACGCAAAGGAGGACTTCACCGAGGAGGACGGAATGCGTGCCTCGGAGCTTGAGGCTGAGTTTGCAGAGCTTAACGGCTGGGAGGCAGAGTCGGATGCCTCAAAGCTGATTCAGGGTCTCGGGCTTTCGGACGGGGTGCTGTATTCCTTAATGTCGGAGCTTAAGGAGAGCGAAAAGGTCAAGGTCTTGCTTGCACAGGCTCTTTTCGGCAATCCTGATATAATTCTTCTCGACGAACCTACCAACGGTCTTGACATTGACGCAGTGCTGTGGCTTGAAAACTTTCTTGCTGATTATTTTGGTACTGTTCTTGTGGTCTCCCACGACCGTCATTTCCTCAACGACGTTTGTACGAATATAGTTGATATCGACTATTCGGGCATTAAGATGTACGTTGGAAACTATGAATTTTGGTACGAGTCAAGCCAGCTTATACAGCGTATGATTAAAATGCAGAATAAGAAAAACGAGGAAAAAATTGCAGAGCTTCAAAGCTTTATTGCAAGATTTTCTGCTAACAAATCCAAATCCCGTCAGGCGACCTCGAGAAGAAAGCTGCTCGACAAGCTTACTGTCGAGGAACTACCCGCTTCTTCAAGACGATATCCTTTCATCGGCTTTGATATGGATAGGGAGCCGGGTAAGGAAATTTTGCACGTTGAGGGGCTTTCAAAAAGTCTTTCAGGAAACGTCCTTTTCAAAAATCTGTCATTTCATCTTTATAAAGGCGATAAGATTGCATTTCTTGGCAACGAGATGGCTATTACCGAGCTTTTCAAGATTTTAAACGAGGAGAGCAGGGCGGATTCGGGTGAATTCAAGTTTGGCGTCTCTATTTCGACCTCGTATTTTCCACACGACAATTCCCCTTATTTTGACGGTCACAACGAATCTATACTTGATTGGCTAAGACAGTATTCAAAGGATCAAACAGAAACTTATCTTCGTGGATTTCTTGGAAAGATGCTGTTCTCAAACGAGGCGGTATTCAAGCCCGTAAACGTTCTTTCGGGTGGAGAAAAGGTACGCTGTATGTTCTCAAGAATGATGATGTTCGGATCTAATATGCTTATTATCGACCAGCCCACCGACCATCTTGATCTTGAATCCATAACCGCTGTCAACAACGGTATGAAGAATTTTGCGGGTAATATTCTTTTTTCTTCGCACGACTATGAAATTATTAACACGGTAGCGAACCGTATTATCGAAATTCTCCCCGATGGCTCTTTCATCGACAGAAACGGAACGTATGAGGAGTACCTTGAATACAAGGCGAGTCAAAACCGATAAAGTAAAGCTAAAAATAAAAGAAGCACGACATTTATTATGTCGTGCTTTTCTTGTTCTGCCTTTGTTTTTATGCTGTTTTTTAATATTTAATATAAACATAGGCTGTCGGCATATGCCGACAGCCTATGTTTATATTAAATATTAAAAAACAGCATAAAAACA
>JAZOQA010000033.1:0-19664 GCA_045655765.1 Eubacteriales bacterium
CCCTTGCAAATTTTGGACTCGAAAGCGCGTACGTTACCAAGCTTCCGAAGCATGCTATCGGTCAGGCGGCGGTAGATTCGCTCCGCTATTTCGGAGAAGTCGGAGGCCAAGCGGTCTTAGGAAGACAACATTCACACACAACTCCTTGGCTCACAGAACGACATGGCTACGATCCGACTTCCCTTGCAAATTTTGGACTCGAAAGCGCGTACGTTACCAAGCTTCCGAAGCATGCTATCGGTCAGGCGGCGGTAGATTCGCTCCGCTATTTCGGAGTCGATACTACCAAGATCGTCCGCGGAGGCGACAGAGTAGGTATTTACTTCAATGAAAAGGGCGCATCTCAACGTCCCTCCAAGGTTATTTACGACAGAGCTCACTCCTCTATCGCAGAGGCTTCCCCCGAGGACTTCAACTGGGATGAAATCTTCGAGGGCGTAGATTGGTTCCACTTCACCGGCATTACTCCCGCTCTTAATCCCACTGTTGCACAAATCTGCCTTGACGCTTGTAAGGCGGCACACGCACACGGTGCGAAAATATCCTGCGACCTCAACTTCAGAAAGAAGCTTTGGTCAAGAGAGGCGGCTCGTGAGACTATGACGAAGCTCTGCGAGTACGTTGACGTCTGCATCTCCAACGAGGAGGACGCACACGACGTTTTCGGTATCGACGCTGAAAACACCGATATCGCAGGCGGAAAGCTCAATCACGACGGCTACAAGTCAGTTGCACGCCAGCTTGCTGAAAAGTTCGGATTTGAAAAGGTTGCAATCACCCTCCGCTCCTCCATCAGTGCAAACGACAACGACTGGGCAGCTCTTCTTTACGACGGAAAGGAATACTGCTTCTCCAAGTCCTATCATATGCACATCGTTGACCGTGTAGGCGGCGGCGACAGCTTCGGCGGCGGTCTTATCTACGCTTGCTTGAACGGCTATTCCACCCAGGATGCGGTCGAGTTTGCAGTAGCGGCATCGTGCCTCAAGCACTCCATCGAGGGTGACTTCAATATGGTCAGCGTTGACGAGGTCAAGGCTCTCGCAGGCGGAAACGGCACAGGTCGTATCCAGCGCTGATTCTGGTATAAATCAAAGAATTTTACCGTCATAGGCACGTTTTTCGTGCCTTGCGAGCATAGGCTGCCGCATTTTGTGCGGCAGCCTATAATCTAATAAAAAGAAAGATTTTCAAAATGAAGAACACAAACACAAATCCCGAGGGACGTGACCGCCTCGGAAGCAGACTCGGCTTCATACTTTTAAGCGCAGGGTGTGCTATCGGACTTGGCAACGTATGGAAATTCCCTTATATGGTCGGGCAGCACGGCGGCGGTCTTTTCGTCCTGCTTTATCTCGTTTTTCTTCTTATCATAGGAATTCCCGTGATGACTATGGAGTTCTCCCTGGGCAGAGCGGCAAGAAAAAGCCCCGTTGCCCTCTACCGTGAGCTTGAGCCAAAGGGATCGAAGTGGCACATACACGGCTACTTTGCCTTTTCGGGAAACGTCTTGCTTATGATGTTCTACACTACCGTTTCGGGCTGGCTGCTTGAATATTTTGTCAAGTCTGCAAGCGGAGATTTTTCAGGGCTTTCGTCTGACGCTGTCGCCTCAGAGTTTGATGCCACACTTTCCTCTGCCCAAGGTCAGCTCTTATTTATGGGCATCACTGTCGTGCTTGCCACCGTGGTATGCATCTTTGGAGTAAAGAAGAGCCTTGAACGGGTTACAAAGGTTATGATGCTCGCCCTGCTTGCAATTATGGTTGTAATTGCCGTCAACGGCTTATTCCTTGACGGTGCGGCAGAGGGGCTTAAATTCTACCTCGTTCCCAATTTTGACAATATGAGAGAGGTTGGTCTTTTCAACATTATAACGGGTGCTATGAGCCAAGCGTTCTTCACCCTCAGCCTCGGCATAGGCTCAATGGCGATATTCGGAAGCTACATCGGCAAGGAGCGTTCCCTCCTCGGAGAATCGGTCAGCATTGCCGCACTTGACACCTTTGTTGCGGTTGTTTCAGGTCTCATTATCTTCCCCGCCTGCTTCACCTATAACGGCGGAAAGGTTGATGCAGGTCCGTCCCTCATCTTCCGCACCCTTCCGAACGTCTTTAACAATATGCCTCTTGGCAGGCTTTGGGGATCTCTTTTCTTCGTCTTTCTCTCCTTTGCGGCTCTTTCGACGGTTTTTGCCGTTTTTGAAAACATCATTGCGTCTATTATGGATATGACCGGCCTAAAAAGAAAATGGTCAGCTCTTATAACGGGGGGCGGCATTTTCGTGCTTTCAGTTCCTTGCATACTCGGATTTAACCTCTGGTCGGGCTTTGCTCCGTTTGGAGATACCAGCACAATACTTGACCTTGAGGATTTTATAGTTTCTAACGTTCTTCTTCCCGTAGGCTCTCTGATTTTCGTTTTGTTCTGCACGTCGAGGTACGGCTGGGGCTGGGAGAGCTTTATAAAGGAAGCAAACGAGGGCAAGGGGCTAAAATTCCCAAAACGCTTGAAAATATATGCAAAGTATATTCTCCCCGTAATAATGCTTGGCTTTTCAGCTTTAAGCATAGTTACGTTTTTTATATAATTAATTTTTAAGACAAATCACATTCAAAAAAAAGAACGACACATCCCACTGGGCGTGTCGTTCTTTTTCAATTTATACTTAGTAAATTATGCTTTTCATTTTAAGGGGGGAGCTGTTTTATTTTCTTATATTATACATTTAAAACGCCACACGGGTAAGACCGTTTGCCGCATAGTGTAAACTTTAGTTTACACTTTTAAAAAAGCTTTTGCATATCTCTGCCGCAGCCATTGCATCCTCGCCATAGAAATCTGCACCTATCATTTTTGCATATTCCGGATTCATCACAGCACCGCCAACCATAACCTTTACGTTCGGTGCAAAATCGTGTAAGAGCTTTACGGTTC
Source organism: Eubacteriales bacterium (assembly GCA_045655765.1). Taxonomy (GTDB): domain Bacteria; phylum Bacillota; class Clostridia; order Oscillospirales; family CAG-272; genus UBA1740. The sequence continues at coordinate 2,938 of JAZOQA010000033.1, forward strand.
TTTCCATAGCCGCAACAGTTGTGGTCATAAGCGCACTAAGTCCGACAAGTCGTATATTTCTCTTCTTTACAACATCAAGAATACTCTCGGCACAGACGTTTCTGCCAAGATCATATACCGTATAGCCGTGGCTTTCAATTATAACCTTTACTATGTTTTTTCCTATATCGTGCATATCCCCCTCGACGGTCGCAAGGACTACTTCCCCCTTTTCTTTTAACGTGCTCTCTACAAATGAGCCTTTTACAAGCTCGAATGCCGCACACGCCGCCTCTGCACTTTTCAGAAGTGAGGGGAGGAAAATCTCAGAACGTTCAAATTTTGCTCCGACCTCATCAAGGGCGGGAATTATTTGACCCTCTATAACCGCCATAGCCTCGGTACTCTTTAAAAGCTCCGCCGCCCTTTTTCCCGCAAGCTCACAAAGCCCTTTTATAATTGCGTCCTTTAAGCTCGCCTCGCTCTCACAGAGCGTGCCCTCTTGCACCTTGCTCCGAGCGGTGGCTCCGTAAGCTATATATTTTTCACACAGCTCGTCCCTTGCAAGCAAAGCCTCGGTTGAATAATATGCATTCATAAGCATCTCCGAGGACGGGTTTACGATAGCAACGTCAAGACCCGACGTCAAAGCCGCTGTCAAAAATGCACCGTTTATAATATCACGGTTTGGAAGCCCAAAGGACACGTTCGAGATGCCAAGAGAGGTGTATATGCCCTCGGCGCGGAGCATTCTCACCGCACGAAGCGTGGTAAGAGCACTCCCCGAGTCTGCACTTATAGCCAAGGCAAGCGGGTCAACTATAATATCGCTCTTTTTTATTCCGTACTTTTGTGCTTCCTTTATAATTTTCATAGCTATTGCAACACGTCCCTCGGCAGTCTCGGGGATTCCGTCCTCGTCAAGAGTAAGAGCTATTACTGCGCCGCCGTATTTTTTGACAAGCGGAAATACGCTGTTCATACTTTTCTCAGAGCCGTTTACCGAGTTTACAAGCGGCTTGCCGTTGTAAATCCTCATTGCCGCGGCAAGTGCCTCAGGGTTTGCTGTGTCAATTTGAAGCGGAAGGTCGGTGACTGCCTGTACGGCAAGGACGACCTCACGCATCTTTGCCACCTCATCAATATCGGGCAGTCCAACGTTTACGTCAAGGACGTGTACACCGCCCTCAGCCTGCTTCACCGCTTCCTCTAAAATATAACCCATATTTCCAAGCCTTAGAGCTTCTTTAAGACGAGGCTTTCCCGTCGGGTTCAGACGCTCACCAACAAGGATTGCCCCGCCGCCAATCTCGACATATTTTGCAAAAGAAGCAACACGGGTGGGGGTGTTTTCATCTCTTTTTAAAAGAGGAATATCCTCAGTAGCCCCCCGCAGGGCAGAAATATACTCGGGTGTCGTTCCGCAGCAGCCGCCAAGAACCGAGGCGTACGGAGCAATCCTTTTCATATATTCACAAAACTTTTCTTTGTCAAAAGAATAAGAAACAGAGCCGTCCCGTCCCACCTCGGGCAAGCCTGCATTGGGATTTACTATAATTGGAAGATTTGTCGCCGAGGCAAGCCTTGGCAAAAGCTCCGTCATCTTGTCAGGACCGAGCGAGCAATTCATTCCGAGGGCACTTACTCCAAGTCCCTCAAGAATAGCGGCACAAACCTCAACAGAGGCCCCCGTAAGCATCTTGCCTGATGCGTCGTATACGCACGTGACGAAGACCGGTAGCGTTGAATTCTCCTTTGCCGCAATTACAGCTGCCTTTGCTTCAAGAGTGTCACTCATCGTTTCTATAAGTATAAGGTCGGCACCAAGCCCCTCTGCGGCACGGATTTCAGATGCAAAAAGCTCCACCGCACGCTCAAACGCAAGGTCGCCAAGCGGCTCGAGAATTCTGCCTGTAGGTCCTATGTCAAGGGCGACAAACTTTCCCTCTCTTTCTCCGACAGCACGCTTTGCCGCACTCACACCCGCACGAATTATCTCAGCGTAATTTTCAAATTTCAAGGGGCTTGCACCAAACGTGTTGGTCTTTATTATATCTGCACCGGCATTAAGATACGCTCGGTGCAGAGCCTCGACAGACTCGGGGGCATACAGATTCATCACCTCGGGCGACTCGCCTGCTTTAAGCCCCATCTTCAAAAGCTCAGTGCCTGTCGCACCGTCAAAATAAAGCCGCCCGCTCTTTAATTTTTGAATTAAACTGTTTTCAGTCATCTTTCTTCCCTCTGTCCTTTTTTAATCCTATAATTGCCGTCACCGTCTTTGACGGGGTGGCGATAAACGTCTTTGAAATACTTACCCCAATCAGCCTTGCCGCATCGGTCATACGGACAATCTCTCCGACGAATGAAAGCGGCAAATCACAGTACCCCGGGCTGAATCTCGAAGTATGCGAAAGCTCTGAGCAAAGCCGCCTCTCAATAAGGTCGCAAGCCCCCTCAAGCAGAGCGTCTGCCAACGCATCTGTCAAAAAATGCTTTGACGGAGAAAGTGCGGAGTATTTCCGCAGCAGCCTCTCACACCCAAAGCCGAGCGTCACCGAAAGGAGAAACGCCTCGTCGCACCCACGCAAAACCGCTGCGAGTGCAGAGGATTTTACCGAAGCATCACCAAGCCGCACAGTCTCGCCGTCACAAAGCACATCGACACTCACCGCACAAAAGGCCGCTGATGCTTCTGCCCTCAACTCATCAAGAGGAATATCGGCTTCACAAGGCTCTGCTCCGAGAGGAACGGAAAGGCGGGCACAAAGCTCTCGCTTGTCAATCTTAATATCGCTCGTCGGAATTTTGCCCCAAATCACGCCCGCTCCCCCTTTTTAAATCTTTTTCTCTTATTTTACCACAACCACGCCTGAAATTTCAATAAAAATTACAGTTTTTTGCTATTTTTCTTCTGCTTTTTTCGCCATTTAAGCAATTTCATTATAATTAAAGGCAAAAACTCAAAAATCAAAAAGACAAAATCTAAAAAACAGGTCCTGAATGAAGCTCCAAAAAAAGAACAAGTTTTTTAGAAAACACACACTCTTTACGTGGCTTTCTATATGAAAAAACACGGGATACCACCTTGCAAAATGGCACCCCGTGTTGCAATTTCTACCTTTTGTAAATTTTAGTTTACAAATACGTAATAAGTCTTGAGCGGCTTCTCGCATCAAGAAGTCGATAGTCGTCTATTTCGTATCGGTTGTCGTCCGAGTCACGTACACGCACCTTTCCGTCGTTTGATACACGAATGTCGTGGTTGCGGTTTCTTACGTCAAAGCGTTTTTCCCCTCTTTCGGTCAAGACAGTCCAGCGAATAGTTCCCGATTTTTGCGTAATCGACAGAATCTTCGTAATCTTCGGAACGAGATAGTAGTCTTCAAGGCTCGCCCGCACAACCTCCTGCGAGCCGTCGTCGAGGTCAGAGAGCGAGCGTATAAGTCCTCTTTCTACCCCAAAAGAATCAAGCAGAGTTACGTATCGGTCTTTGTCGGATATGGGAAAAAGTCTACGTGGCTCAAGCCCCTCTATTGAAGTGCCGTCGGAAAGGAGAAGTGTAACGAGGTGGTTTTCGTACTTAATTATTCTGTCGTTTTCCGTAACTATATTTCTGTATTCTGACAAAGCGACGATGAGCTTTCCATCTGTCATTTATTAAAACCTCTCTTCCGCTTTCATTTTTTCTGTATCCTGTGCCATTGATTGAATTTGAACGAGCTTGTAATACTTGCCTTTTTTTGCCAGAAGCTCCTCGGGCGAGCCGTTTTCTATAACTCTTCCGCCGTCAACTACTATTATACGGTTTGCACGACGCAGAGTGGAAAGCCTGTGCGCTATCATAAGCGTCGTCTTGCCCTCGATCAAGCGATCAATAGCCTCTTGAATAAGATGCTCAGTCTCCGAGTCAACCGCCGCCGTAGCCTCGTCGAAAATTAGTATCGAGGGACTCATAAGCACCGCACGGGCTATTGAAATCCTTTGCTTTTCACCACCTGAAACACCAACGCCGCGCTCACCGAGCATAGTGTCATACGCATCGGGCTGGCGCGCTATAAAGCCGTGTGCGTTTGCAATGTCAGCTGCGTGAATGACCTCGTCTACGGTAGCATCGGGATTGCTGTATGATATATTGTTGAATATGGTATCGCTGAACATCGTCGGCTCCTGCTGCACGTAGCCGATTTGCGAGCGGTATGCGGTGAGGTCGAAGTTTTTTATATTATGACCGTCCACGAGAATTTCGCCGGAGTAGCTGTCATAAAAACGCATCAAAAGGTTTGCAAGAGTAGATTTGCCCGACCCCGTGGTGCCGACAATGCCGACAACCTCACCGGGGTTTATAGTCAGAGTAACGTCATCGAGGACCTTTTTTGTTCTGTCAAAGGAGAAGCTGACGTGCAAGAACTCGATTTTGCCCTTGAGCTTGTCAGGGACAACGTGCGACTTTGCCTGGCTCTCCGATTCAGCCTCAAGAATGTCAAGAATCTTCTCCGTTGAGGCAAGTGCCCCTTGGAACGAGTCGGAGAGATTTGCAAAAAAAGTCACAGGATTATAGAACATCGAGGCATAAGAAATAAAGGAGACTATAAGACCCGCAGAGTAAAGGTCGTTTCCGTCCAAAACCTGCGTGCCGCCGTAAGCCCAAATAAACAAAGAGCCACAGGAGACGAGGAATGCCGTAACGTGCGGAAACATAGTAGCAAGCTTTCCGATTTTCAAGTCCATTTTAAGCCAATCGTTGTTCTTTTCTTCAAACTTCTTCGCTGTCCGCTCCTCGCCCGTAAAGGACTTTACAACCTTAACACAGGGGATTGTGTCGGAGAGGGTTGAAACCACGCTCGCCCACCTACGCCAAATTCTGTGATAGTACGGACGGATTTTCTTCGAGAAAATTCTCGTAAAGAATACAATAAAAACAACGGGAATGAGCGAAAGCAGGGTCATCACGGGATTCAGCACCATCATAATGACCACAATACCGATGAGCTGGAAGAAATGAACTACCGCCTCTTGCGTGATACGAAGCACAAACTGCTGAAGCGTGGCGGAGTCGCTTGAAACACGGTTTATAACAGAGCCTGTGGAGGTCTTGTCATAAAAATGCATAGGCAGGTGCTGTGCCTTACGGTATATGTCGTTTCTCAGTGCAGCAACCGCTTTGTCGCCCACTGACCTCATAAGATATTGACGTATGCTTGCAACTATATGCTCAAGAAGGTAAACTCCGAGAAGCCCGATGATAAGAACCGCAAGAACCAGCTTTTCATTGTTAACTCCCCCGCCGATAGTATTTTTTAATAGCTTTAAGGGAACAAAGCTTGAGCCGCCGCCGCTTGGGAATACTTCATCGACAATAAAGCCCGTAATAATGGGCGGTACAAGTGCAAGAGCAGTTGTAAAGAGCGAAAGCATTATACAAAGAATAATGGTTTTCAGCTGAGGAAGCACGTATGACGAAAGCTTCTTTATTATCTTTTTCTTCGAGCGGCACATAATGCACTCCGCACCTGAATTGAGCAGAGTTCTGCCGCACCTCGGACATACGCTGAGGATACGCTCGAAAGCAACACCCATAATTGCCTTCTCGTCAAAGATGTTCTCCCCGTCCCTAACGTGAGATATAAAGAGTGCCGCCGCATCACAAAGAGCGGCAATAGAATATGTATAACGGAAGAAAACCTCTCTTTTTCCGTCGGGCATTTGTGCAGACAGAGTAGCATTGCCGTACATTCTCTTTGCCTCAACGTCTTGCATATCGGAGAAGAGATAGGCTTTGCTCTCCCCGGGCTTGCCGTCGTAGGAGACCACCTTGTCTTTTGTGAAAAGGAGTGCTGTCTCAGCGTATCTGCCGTTCTTTGTCAGGTCTCCGACAATGGCGAAAAGGACCTCCTCGCCGTCCTCTGTCATTTTTTCAATAATGCTTTTTGCTCCCTCTGGAATAGGCTTGTTTTTTGTGACTCTTTCAAACTTGTTCATAGTTCTCTTGCCTCTTGAAAGCTCTATGGCTTGTTTCACGGCTCGCCGTCCTTTGCGAGCCTATAAAAAATGACGCAGAAATCACACTCCGAGGGTCCTTATACGGGGTATTTTCTTTTACAGCGAATGCCGACTTAGAAAAATTACACCTTTCGGGTTATCTCGGGCTGAAATCTTGCGCCCTGCGTATTTCCGACGGATACAAAAAACCATCGGCAAACTTATAATAGCACAATCAGAGGGAGATTTCAAGCCCTTTTTCAAAAAAACAGATTTTATTTTGTTGCTGTTTTATTTAAATAAAAAAGGAAAGAGTCTAAGCCTGCAATCGGTATTTAAAATTGTAAGACCGCTTTGGTATTCAGGCATAAGCGAATAAAAAACAAATGGAGACACAGGTAGTAATAAGTGCCTCCATTTTACACGCTATGTTTTGTATCTTTTAGGTACACACTCGCCCGTGTCTTACTCTCCGAAAATCATAAGTCCAAAGCATTCGGGCTTGTGGAATGTAAACGGCTCGCCAACTATGGGACTCCAGGACAAAAAGTGACCGGGAGTCATCTTCTCTGCACACTTATAGCAGTTTGCACGAATACGCTTGCCCGCCCGAGGAGCAAAATCGGGATAAAAAATGCGAACAAACGAGTAAGGAATTCGGTAAAAAATCTCCCAACCGTCCTCGGTCCTTGACACCTCGGGCTTAAAGGTGCTTTCGGTATCTATAACAAGTCTTGCTGAATTGCCAACTCCAGTGCCAAATCCAAGAAAAAGGCATTTGTTGCTGTTCATCTCTATATTGAAATAACGGCGGTCGCCCTCCTCGGCAGAGAAGAAAAATTCAAGACAGCTGTCCTCATACGGCTTGCCGAGAATGTCGGTCTCAACACAACGGGTTTCGTCCTCTTTTGTACGAAGATGCACGTAAATCGCACCGCCGTCGTATGCTAACTGTGCAAAGGCAGAGGTGCTTTTTGGGGTATCAAGATAGGCGCTCGTCATCTCAAGGGTGGGTATTTCATTCCAATCGGGCTTTCCGTTTATTTTTTTGATTTCGTAGCTTAACATATTTTTCTCCATTTCACAGTCAAACGACTGTATTTTATTTCAAAATTTGATTAAAACTTAACACGGGTTGTCACTTCTTGCATTTTTCAGTTCTTTTCACCACAGCCTGTGCTGAAAGTCGCACTGCCGCTTAGGTGTTATCGGAAAAAGTCAATTTGTGTTTTTTCCTTAATAAAGCTCCCTGATTACGTGAGTTGTGTTCCTCGGAATAAGAGCAACGTCAAGCTCGTAAAAGGCATCCTTAATTTTTACGTCCCCGAGCCTTGCTGTAACGTCATTTCTATGAGTATAATCGGCACAATCCGAATAGAAATCGGAAAAGAAATCCGAAAGAGACGCATCGGCATAAGCATAAGCCCGAGGCGTGCTTTTGTACATAAAGCACTCCACTGTCTCCCTCTCTCCGTCCTCATCCTCCAAATCGAGCGTAACGTACCCGTACGCCGAGCCTTGTACGTCAAGCGTGAGCGTAAGCGCAAGCTCTACCGCAGGTGCAAGAGATGAGGCGGAAACGAAGCTTGCCGTGTACTCCGAAAGCGCGGAGAAATAATATCCCCCGTCAAGTCTTGTAGCAGACTGGTCTCCTAAGTATTTATCTGCAACAGCACGCACAGTCTCGGGTGTCAGAGCCGTTGCGCCCACTCCGCTGCCGCCTTTTTTGTAGTCGTCAATAAGTGCCTTCAGCCTCTCTGCCTCTAAGGATCTCTGCTGACGCTTTTGAGAATCAAGAATAATTTTTTGATATCCCCCCGAGGAATCCTTGAGTCTCTCTCCCGTCACCTCGTCCACCGCATAGGTCGTAGCGGTTCTTATAAACACAAACTCCACGTGGGTGTAGGCACGGTTAAGGTATTCCTCGCACGCACCCGGAATGAGGGCAACGCCCTCGCCCTTTGAACCGTACACGGCATTCCTCGCCGCTGCGGATTTGTAGAGCATAATCGCCGCTTGCTCGTAGGCGTCGTAATCATAGCCCATAGCCTCGGCGTCCTTTTCAAACAAGTCCTCGAAGTCCTCGGTCATATAATACAACTCGGCTGTCTGCCTTGCCTTATTCTTTATCCTTTTTTTCACAGCATCAGTAAGGTCTGAATTTCTGTCGTATAGATAGCACCCTATGGCAATTCTGGAAATGTACTCACCTGCCGCACGCTCAAAATCCTCGGCATACGTTATTCCCTCGGGTGTTTTGCTCGCCCAGAAATACTCGTTGTCCATAGCTTCTGTAACGCCGTCCTTTTTAAGCTCGGCAATGTAAGCAGTCTTATAGGTCGAGGCAAGATATGCACCAACCTTTTTACTTATTCTGACTCCCTCGTACTCAACTACGGCATTTGCGGAAAGCACGAGATTGACTATCCCAAGTGTCAATCCAACGCATAGGACAAGACCCGCCAGGGCTGCTGTCGTAACGAGCAATATATTTTTCTTTTTCTTCGGCACGGTGTTAACCGTCCCCGTTTTTGTCGTTTTTTTCATTTTTAAATCAATCCTTGTTTTCATCATTTAGTGCTTTTCCGTAACCTTCAAGCACCTCTGTGCAGACGGCGGTGGGGTCTTCCCCGGCTGTAAGACGAAGCACAACGCACGTCACACCGCCCATAGCTCTTACGCTCATCGCCCTGCCAAAGGTGTCCATAACGACACTCCAAGCCGTAAGATTTGGCACGGGGAGGTAAAAACGCAGCTCTGTGCCGCAAAGCTCGATTTTGGAAATCTCAGCTTCTGTTGCACACGCCTTTATGAGAGCAATGTTCAAAAGCCTCTCGACCGAGCGAGGCAAAGCACCGAATCGGTCTAAAAGCTCGTCTGTCACGTCGTCCTTGTCCTTTTTATTCTCAATAAGCGAGATTTTCTTATACATTTCCATACGCTCTGCACTTTTTTGCACGTACGTCTCGGGAATATGCGCCGACACCTTTATGTCAACAAAGGTCTCTTCTTTTTTCTTCGGCAAATCGCCGTTTTCTTCAAGCACCGCCTCCGAGAGCAGCTTTACGTAAAGGTCGTAGCCCACGCTGTCTATATATCCGTGCTGCTCCGCACCGAGAAGATTTCCCGCACCTCTTATTTCAAGGTCACGAAGAGCCACCTTAAAGCCCGCACCGAACTCGGCAAACTCACGTATGGCCGCAAGCCTTTTGCTCGCCTCGGGCGAGATTGCCTTGTCGGGCTTTACCAAAAAGTACGCATACGCCTGCCTTGAGGAGCGTCCGACACGGCCTCTTATTTGGTGGAGCTGTGAAAGCCCGAAGCGGTCTGCGTTTTCTATTATCAAGGTATTTGCTCCGGGCAGGTCGATGCCCGTTTCTATTATCGTTGTACAAACAAGCACGTCTATTTCTCTGTCAACAAGTCCTCGCCATATATCCTCGATTTCCTCCCGTTGCATCTGTCCGTGGGCTATCGCAACACGCGCTTTCGGAAAGGCGGCTGATATTTTTTCCGCCGCAAAGGAAATCGTCTCAACGGAGTTATAAAGGTAGAACACCTGACCTGCTCGGTCAAGCTCCTTTTCTATTGCCGAAAATACTATCTCGTCATACTGCTCAAGAACGTAGGTCTGCACAGGTCTTCTCTCCCCGGGAGCCTCGTCAAGCAAGGACATATCACTGATAGCATTCATCGCCATATTAAGCGTTCTCGGAATGGGCGTTGCACTGAGCGTCAAGAGGTCAACGTTCTTTGCCGCCTGCTTCAATTTTTCCTTTTGAGCAACGCCGAACCTTTGCTCCTCGTCGATTATAAGAAGTCCGAGGTCCTTGAACTCTAAATTTTTAGAGAGCATTTTGTGCGTGCCGATCAGCACGTCTATTTCTCCGCGCTTTACACGGCGTAGAATTTCCGCCTGCTGCTTCGGAGTTCTGAAGCGGGAGAGCATTTCCACCGTGACCGGATAATTTCTCATTCTTGCACTTGCGGTCTCAAAATGCTGAAGTGCCAGAACCGTAGTAGGAACGAGTATAGCAACCTGCTTGCCACCCATTATTGCCTTGAACGCTGCGCGGAGTGCCACCTCTGTCTTTCCAAAACCGACGTCACCGAGCAAAAGCCTGTTCATAGGCACAGGTCTCATCATATCACGCTTTATATCGTCTATCGCCGAGAGCTGGGACTCCGTTTCCTCATATCCGAAATCTGCCGCAAAGGACATCTCAAGGTCCGAGTCGGGCGGAAATGCAAAGCCGGGAAGCCGTTGTCTTTCTGCATAAAGCCTTATAAGCTCCTTTGCAATATCCCTTGCTGCACCCTTGGCACGGTCCCTTGCCTTAATCCAATCGCCGCCGCCCATTTTAGAGAGCTTTACAGCCCCGTTTTTCTCTCGGCTGCCTATATATTTTCCTATCATATCAAGCTTATCGCAAGGGACGAAAAGCTTGTCTGTTCCGGCATATTTTATGGTTATATAATCCTTTGTTACGCCGTCAACGGTCACAGTCTCAATTCCCTCGAAAAGACCTATTCCGTAATTCAAATGCACAACGTAGTCTCCGACAGAAAGGTCCGCATAGCTAACAAGACGCTCCGTAACGCTGCCGACCTCTTTTGCTATACGCCTACGCCTACGCTCGTGCATAATACGCTTGCCGTCGTCAACTGCCGTCGAGAGGACTGCAATTTTAGGCATAATAAGCTCAAAGCCCTCAAGCTCTCCCACACCGACGAAAACGCCCCGTCCCATATCGGCAAAGCTTGTGCCGTCCTTAATGTGCGTGCTTGTTATTCCCGCCGAAGAAAGCGTCTGCGAAACGGAAATAGCTCCCATTTCGTTTTCCGATAGAATGAGGACGGAATATCCGCCCCTTACGTAAGCCAAAACGTCCTCCGTAAGCATTTTAGGGCTCGAGCCGTAAGAGATGGGCTTCCTGCACCTGAAGCCGAAAAGTCCCGAGAGCTTCGGTGTGCTCACACCGCCCGCAAAGGAATTTACGTGGACTGCAAGTCCCTGTTGAATAAAGCTCAAAAAGGCATCTATGTCGGCTATAACCGAAGACACCTCGGCACTTGTCAGCCCCTGCTCGAAAAGCCCCGAAAGAGTATCCTCCGTCCTCTCAAAAAACGTTCGTGCGGCACTACGGCACTCACTTGTTCCAAGGACAAAAACCGCATTTTCTTCACCTGAAAAATAATCAAGAGCAGACTCCGCCTTTTCATATACAAGTGCAAAATATTTATCCGCAAAATTTAACACGCCCCCCGACTCAAGGCTTGCAAGCTCGCCCGAAAGTCTATTTCTTGCCGTCTCGTTCGGCGCGTTTTTTATAAGACTGTGAACAAAGCTACGGACACGTGTACGAGCCTCCCCGTCAAGCACAAGCTCCTTTGCGGGAAGAAGCTCAAAGGACTTCATATTTTCTTTCGTTCTTTGGCTTATGGGGTCAAAGGTCGCAATTCTGTCAACCTCGTCACCGAAGAATTCTATTCTTACAGGAAGGTCTGAATCCGCACCCCAAAGGTCGAGTATTCCACCCCGCCTTGCAAACTGTCCTCTGCCGTCAACTATGTCAACGGGAGCAAATCCAAGCGACAAAAGACGCCCCGCAAGCTCGCTCGGTGACATCTCGTCCCCAAGCCTCATAGAAAAGCTCAAAAGACGGAGTATTGACCTTGGCATAGTGTTGATCATCGCCGCACGCACGCTCGCTACAACGCAGTCGCACGCACCCGAGAGCACCGAGGAAAGCACCGACAGCCTCTCACGCTCAACGTCGTGAGAGGCTCCGATATTGAAGAATACGAAATCCCGCTCCTTGTAAGCGAGGGCTTTAAGACCGAGTGAGATAAGCGCACAAACCGTCCTGTCACGCACGGCTTCGTCCGCCGTCAAAACAAGAGCGGGGGCACCGCTGACCCTCACCGCCTCTTTTACAGACTCAGCAAGAAAGAGCGTTTCCGCTCCTCCTGACAAGCCGTTTATCACCACGGGATAGGAGTCTCCCTTGCCAAGAGAGCTTCTCATCACGTCGATAAAGGCAGCAAACTCACGGTCCTTTGCCATAATTCCCGAAAAAAGGTTCATATTTTATCCTCAATGTTTGCTATAGCACACGGTGCCAAAGCAGAGAAAGAGAGATTGGTTTTATTTTTTTATTTGGAAAAGCGGCACATAGCGTCGTCGATTTTTCCAAGAGCTATAAGCTCCGATGCCGTCTTTATATCGCCAAGACGGGCGAAAAATGCCGCACGGTCACATTCCGGCATACGTCCAAGCACCCAATCGGCAAGGTCGTATTCCGCACTCGGCTTTTTTCCTACTCCTATTTTAACTCTCGGAAAATTATCCGAGCCTGTGTGGGCTATTACGCTTTTGAGTCCGTTGTGCCCTCCCGCTGAGCCACGTCTGCGAATTCGCAGCACCCCGGGGTCGAAGCTTATTTCATCGTGAAGCACAAGTATACGCTCGGGCGGTATCTTGTAAAACGCCGCCGCCTGTGCTATTGCGACACCCGAATTGTTCATAAAGGTCTGCGGCTTCATAAGAAGCGTGCGTACGCCGCTTACGTTGCACTCTGCGACAAGGGCGTGAAATTTCGCTCTGTCTATTTTCACCCCCAAGGCATCGGCAATATAATCCACAGCGACAAAGCCGACGTTGTGCCTCGTTCCCTCGTACTCACGGCCCGGATTTCCAAGACCTGCTATTATGAAAGAGACGGGACCCGTGTCACTTTTTTTCTCTATTTTTTTGAATAAATCGAAAATGCTGCTCATTTTTTACCGCCAATGTCGAAAAGCGAGCGTGAGAAATCGGACGGCATCTGCCACGCACCTCTCGGGGAGAGTGAAATTATACCGACCGATGGAGCGTCGGGGGTGCAGGAGCGTTTAAACTGCTGGGTTATAAATCTTTTAAGAAATACCTCGCACCAGCCTCTCAGGGCATCCTTTGAATACACTCCCGAAAAGGCGTGATTCGCCATTCTTAAAAGCTTCCCCGGCGAGGCGCCCTCCTTTACGAAATGATAGATGAAGAAGTCGTGTAGCTCGTAAGGGCCTACTATACCCTCCGTACACTGCACAATCTCGCCCTCCTTTGGCGGAAGCAGCTCGGGGCTGACGGGCGTTAGGAGAATGTCGCGCAGTATTGCCGAAATCTCGCCGTCCCCGCACTCGAGCGCATAATTTTCCACAACGGCACGAATCAAGGTCTTCGGGAGCGAAGCGTTGACACCATACATAGACATATGGTCGCCGTTGTAGGTCGCCCAGCCGAGTGCCGCCTCCGAAAGGTCTCCCGTCCCAACAACGAGTCCGCCCTCTGCATTCGCTATATCCATAAGCACCTGCGTTCTTTCCCTTGCCTGTGCATTTTCATAGACTACGTTGTAGTTTTCCTTATCGTGTCCTATATCCTTGAAATGGGAGAGCACAGCTTCCTTTATGTCGATGCATTTGACACGTGCGCCGAGCAGCTCCGCAAGACGCTCTGCATTGCTCTTGGTCCTCTCTGTCGTTCCAAAGCAAGGCATAGTTACGGCACTTATAATTTCCCGTGTTACAGGGTGTCCCTTTTCTTTTAGAATGTCAGCCGCACGTGCCATTACAAGAAGAGCAAGCGTTGAGTCAAGTCCACCCGAAATCCCGACGACCAAGCTCCTCGAAAAGGAGCGTTCAAATCTGCCTGCAAGCCCCTGTGCCTGAATTTCAAAGGCACGGCGGCAAGCTTCGTTTCGCTGCACCCCGTCCTCGGGGATAAAGGGAAATCGGGACAATAGCGGCAGCTCGCATTCCTCGTCTGAAAAATCAACCTCGATTGCCGACTTTATATCCTCTGTATGGGAAATTCCGCTCCGTCTGCGTGCGACGATTGCCGCCTGAACATCTATGGTCATCGTAAGCTCGTTTTTCGAAAATGGCTCACGCACCACGACTCTTCCCGTATGGTCAGCAATAACCGAATGTGCGGAATAAACGCACTCCGAGCCGCTCTCTCCGACAGCGGCATTTGCATAGACCTTGGCACAGCAAAGCCTGATTGCCTCAGACCTTACAAGCTCCCTGCGTCTTTCGGACACACCTATGCCCTCCGCCTCGGCGGCAAGGGTTACAATCAAAGACGCCCCCGTTTTTGCCGCAGGGCTTGCCAAAAGCTCCGAGTCCCGTCCAACCTCGCAAGAGACGGTAAAGGCATACGGACCTTTCACATTAATAGCTATACCCGCACCGAACGGAACACTGTCTTTGCTTAGAGTTATATTTTCCACGCCAAGCGGTGCTGACGCAAAGCGTCCGTCAGAGACCGACGATGGGATAATGGCAAGAATTTTCCCCCCCTTGACTGCCGCCGCGCAGCTGTAAATTTTCTCACCTCTTGCAATCGGCAAGCCAACGAAGATGAGTGCATCAAGCCTCGCCGTCCTTTTCGCAAGCTGTATAAGTGCCGCCTGTGCCGCAAGAAGCAGGGCATTGTTATAAAACATATCCTGACAGCTTGCACTCGTGAGGGCAAGCTCGGGAAAGACAATCACTCTTGCACCAAAATCGGCATATCTCTCTGCCTCTTTAATACAAGTTCCAAGATTAAATTCTACGTCACCGACCCTCACCTCGGGTGATGCGGCTGCAACCTTTATAAATCCGTCCTTCATTTTTCTTTCCTTTCGGTGGACTTAATAATCTCTCTTTGACCTTTTTACCTAACAAATCAATCTTCGTCTTTTTTTATGAGAATAAGCTCCTTTGCATAAGGCAGTGACTTTATAGCATCGCAAAGCACGTGCCACTCGGCAAGCTTATGAAATCTTCTCGCATAGTATATGTTTATAAGAACCTCATAATTCATCGTCACAGTACGCATCTGATTGAACGACGAGGGCAGAAGCTGAATCATATTGTGCCAATGCGCCTTGTCCTTGGTTTCATTGAACTTTACTCTCTCAGCTTCAAGAAAGGCTATAACTGCATCCATAGCACGAACACAGTCCTCCGTCATTCGCTCCATAGAAAAGTCCTCACGTGAGAACTCCTTGGCTTGAATTTTATGCATAGTAGAGGTGGAGTTTGCAACCGTTCCAACCTTATATGTGTCAAACTCCTTCCACCAGTAAAGCGGAGCCGTTATATCCATTGAAACGAAAATCTGGCGTAAGAACTTTCTGTGATCGCTTCCTGCCACAGCAAGCTTTGATGCCAAGGCTATGTCATTAGGTCCGAGAACGTAGTTCCCCTCCCCGTCGTACGCACTGTCCATTCTCGCCCAGCTGTTAAGGGGGTTTCTTGCACCTCTTATTGCATTTTCGAGATTCATTACGCTCACTTTTTCTACCTTTAACATTTTCCGACTCCATTCTAATTTAAAGCTTTGATATATTTTATCATATAATGATTTAAAAGTCAAGCCACACGCACGCATTCTTTAATATATAAAGCTGCAAAATTCTCACGCCCTCTTTCGCCGCACCCTTAGAAGGCTTGAAAAAGCGAAGCCGACTTTAATAAAAAAATAAGCTAAAACAGTAAAAAGCAACTTGCAGTTTACATAATCACGTTTTGAGACCACAAATTAACTGTGATCATTTTCTCTCAAAATTTAACACGCCCACCAACTTGTCGTCTTTTTTCGCCGCCGCAAAAAAAGAATTTTGTTTTTTTTATAAAAAACACTGTACAAAAAAGAAATTTTGTGCTAAAATATTCCCGTTAGATAATTTATTCGCATAAGCTGCGAGGAGGAAAATAAAAATGAAGAAACTTTACGAAGGCAAAACAAAAGACGTCTACGAGCTTGAAAACGGCAACGTGCTTCTCAAATTCAAGGACGACTGCACAGGCAAGGACGGAGTGTTCGATCCCGGTGAAAACAGTGTAGGACTTACAATCGAGGGCATTGGCAGAGCAAATCTCGAGACCTCGGTACACTACTTCGAGCTTCTTAAAAAAGCAGGCATCAAGACTCATTACGTTTCGGCAAACGTTGAGGACGCAACTATGGAGGTTCTTAACGCAGAGTGCTTTGGTAAGGCTCAGGGCGGCGGCGGACTTGAGGTTATTTGCCGTCTTGTTGCTACGGGCAGCTTCATTCGCAGATACGGCGAGTACATCAAAAACGGCACACGCCTTGAGGGAGGATACGTTGAGTGCACCTTTAAAAACGATGAAAAGGGCGATCCCCTCGTTACAGGTGAGGGTCTTGCAGCCCTCGGCGTTATGACTCCTGCAATGTTCGAGAGTCTCAAGGAGCAGACACTCAAAATCACCAAGATTGTCGCAGATGACCTTGCGTCCATCGGTCTTGACCTTTGGGACATCAAGTTTGAGTTCGGCTACAACGGCGGCGAGGTTGTGCTTATCGACGAGATTGCATCGGGCAATATGAGAGTTTACAAGGGCGACAAGATTGTTGAGCCTGTCGAGCTTACAAAGCTTATTCTTGCAAAAAGATGATTAAGATAAAAAGCGTTTGACCTCTTTGTCGAACGCTTTTTTGCTGCGAAAACAACACCAAATCTAAAAGCCTTTCCGTTTATATTCTTTTTTGCAATAAAGTAACGGTTTTCACTTGCTTTGACGGCTGAATTGTGTTAAAATATAAAAAAACATTGAAAAGAGGTATCAAAAATGAACTACAAGCTTCCCGAAGAATGCGGCATTTCGTCCGCCGCTATTGAAAAGTACATAAGAAAGCTCGAGGAGTACCACCTATTCACCCACAACCTCATCATAGCAAAGGGTGACGACATCATCTTAAGTCGGAGGCC
>JAZOQA010000034.1:0-2518 GCA_045655765.1 Eubacteriales bacterium
TTTTTTTGAAAAAAATGTACGAAAGGTGTTTTCGTTGTGCAATTTTTTTAATAAATTTTAATAAAATTCTATGTCTTCTCCACAAATTTTGTTAAAGTTGTTGATTTTGGAGCGACATTGTGGTATAATCTTCTATGTATCGCAATAAATATTTGATACCTAATATCACATAACTCTCGTTATGTCGCTTTATTAGTCCTTAGGAACGGTATATCATCAATAAAAACAGAATCCTACGCAAATAGGAATTTTTTAGGTAACCGATGTAGCGTTTGCTAATAATTTCCAAGATTTTTACAAAACAATCAGTTGCCGATGAAATGGAGGGGAGAAGCGAATGAGGTACGAAGCGGAAATAAAAGAGACTCTAATTGAAAATGCCATACATCTAATTGCCGAAGGCGGCTTTGAAAAAGCGACAACCAAGGAACTCACTTACTGCGGAGGATGTTCGTCAGATTTTAAGATGAACGAGGTCTATATCTACAGATTTTTCGGGAGCAAGGAAAATCTGTATGAGTCGGTTTTTGCTCGTTTGGATACGGAATTATTCTACGCATTTAAACGCGGTGTGGAAATCGTCGGCGGCTTTGAGGACGCCACCAAAGAGAAGCTGGGCAAATTTTTCACGATGGCTTGGAGGTTCGTCCTGGGTAACGAAGAGCGTTGCCGTTGTTACGTCAGATATTACTATTCGATCTATTTCAAGGGGAATTCCCGTGAGGCTCATAGAAAGCTCTTTGAGGGAATTGTTAGTGAAATGACTCCGATCTTCAAGAATGAAGCAGACGTCGAAGCTATATTACACAGCGTTTTTACCGCAATGCTTGATTTTGTCATTCGTGTGTATAACGGTGAGCTTGAGGACAATAAAACAAACAGACCTCACGTATTTAACGTCCTGTATTGTATGATGATGACGTATTTCAAGGATTCGGAGAAAGCATCGTAAATTGTGCAGAGGATTAAGAATTGAAAAAACAAGAAGAAAGAAGAGAAAAAGAATTACACACGAAAATTAATTCAAAGTGTGTTGCTATGAGCATCAACACCTGTATTGCCTGTGGCAGAAGGATTCCTGAGGGAATACTTGTTTGCAGAGAATGCGAAGTTGGAACATCATCAAAGAGATGTGCGATATGTTACAGACTTATAGCAGAGAGTGAACGGATTTGCCCGAATTGCAAAACCGTTATATTCCGTTCAAAAAATAAGGATTAAGAACCCGATATTTTTGCGATTGTAGCAGAGAGGAGGACAAGGATGCCTAAAAGCAAACTAATGAGAATCATCTTAATCGTCGGAAGCGTGCTGATTATCGTCGGTGCTTCATTGATGAGCAGGATGCTCGCAACAGAAGATGAACGAGGTGTAATTGAAGTTAAGCTGGAGGACGGCAAAACAGAGTCGCTGGCGTTTGAGGATCTCACT
Source organism: Eubacteriales bacterium (assembly GCA_045655765.1). Lineage (GTDB taxonomy): Bacteria > Bacillota > Clostridia > Oscillospirales > CAG-272 > UBA1740. Next base: position 1,432 of record JAZOQA010000034.1, read on the forward strand.
CTCGTACCGGGCGAAAAATGTGAATACATCATTCGGCTTAAAAAAATAAGTGCAAGTAAATACAATCTGGAGCTTGATTTCGTAGAGACCGAGGAAAATACACTTAAAAATTATGCTCGTGTGAAGCTTCTTGCAAACGGTGAGGTCATTTGTGACGAGCTGCTCGCAGATGCCTTTAAAAAAGAAAAAATTGTCTTACCCGTTGACTTCGACGAGGGGAAGAACACCGAGCTGAAGATCGTGTACTATCTTCCCATAGATGTAGGAAACGAAGCAAAAAAAGCCGAGGCGGTCTTTGAGCTGCTGCTGACAGCAAGTAACGAGTGAGGTAATCTATGGATATAGCAAAGATGAAAAAGATAGGCAAAATAGCTCTTGACGTGCTTCTTTACATATTTCTTGCAATTTGTATATTTGCGGTTTTTGTTGCTGTGATGTCCAAGCGGGATTCGGATGGTGCCGCCGAAGTCTTCGGATACCAGATACGCATAGTCACCTCTGATTCTATGTCAGAAAGTGAGTTTACCGACGTATCCGCATACAAGATCAAGGACATCCCGATTCGTTCTATGGTGTTCGTAAAGGTAATGCCCGACGATCCTGCCGAGGCTGACGAGTTTTACCGCAGCTTGAGGGTAGGCGATGTGCTGACCTTTCGTTACGTTTACACCACGCAGGTAACGATCACCCACCGTATCACGGATATAGAAGAGGTTGAGGGAGGATTCAAGATCACTCTCGCCGCAGATAACAAGAACTCCGAGGACGGTCAGCTCGTGCAGGTGATTGACACCTCAATTCCCAACAATACCAACTACGTAATTGGCAAGGTAACGGGTCAGGCGTATCTGCTTGGACTGCTTATGAGCTTCCTAATGCAGCCCATAGGAATTATCCTTTTAATTATTGTACCGTGTTTTATTATTATCTTGCTCGAGGTCTTGAAAATCGCAAAGGTGCTCGGTGCGGACAAAAAGAAACGTGAGCAAGAAGAAAAAGAGAAGAAGGACAGTGAGCTTGAAGAGCTACGCCGTAAACTCGCAGAGCTTGAAAGAGAAAAGACCAAGTCGGAGGCCAAGCGGTCTTA
>JAZOQA010000035.1:0-29119 GCA_045655765.1 Eubacteriales bacterium
CGGTGTTTGAGAAGTTCAAAAAACGCTTTTTCGAGCTTTCAGGGGAGGCGGGACTTGAGCAGTATCTCGTTCCGTATCTTATGTCAAGCCACCCCGGTGCAACTATGAAGGATGCAGTCGAGATGGCTATTTGGCTCAAAAAATGGGGTTATTCACCCGAGCAGGTGCAGGTCTTCTATCCCACCCCCGGCACAATTTCTACAGCTATGTACTATACGGGGCTTCATCCAATGACGGGCAAGCGTGTGTACGTGACCACAGATTACAGAGAAAAGCAGCTTCAGCGTGCGTTGCTCCAATTTTCAAGACCCGAAAATGCTAACCTTGTAAGGGAGGCGTTAAAGCGGGCGGGGCGTGAGGACTTAATAGGCACGTCTGCTGAGTGTCTTGTAAAACCCACATTCGCAAAAGGAGCAGGTGCATTTACCCCTCAGAAGGACAAGAAAAGACGGACGTCGTATACTCAAGGCGACTTGCGTGCCGATGCACGAAAGCCGCAAGGGTACTATAAGCCCATACTCGACAAAAAGTCACCTAAAAAGAGCAAGCTCGAGCGTATTTTTGGCGAAGATGCCATAAAAATTCAGCGGCGTGCCGAAAAAATGTCACAAATAGACAAAAAACCCTTGCAAAAGGCTCCAAGAATATCGAAAAAAAGAGCAAAGAAGTAATATATCGTAATTTTTACGAACAATGTAATCCCAAAAATTCGGGCAGAATTCAAACCTGTTCAAAAAGGCTATGAGAATGAAAAAACGGCTTTAAAGTGGCGTTAAAACGGAAAAATGTAGTTTTTGACGTTTTTAGAGTTTTCAACATTTTCAACATTGTCAATGTGCATAACTCGTGATGATTTTTGTCGAAATCCGCAAGTTGTCGAGAAAAACGAGCCTTTTATGAGAAAAAGTTTTCAACATTTTTAACATTTCTTATGTTCAAAAATCGGTTTTTGTGCAAAAAAGTATCTCTTTGATTTTAGGAAAATGACAAGTCATCACACGTAAAATGAGAATTTATTTTTTCTCTCTTCTATCGTCTTTTGAAGTGAAAGAGTAGGACAAGGGTCGTAATTTTAACGAATGAAAAAAATAAACAACGGAACGTAACAATGGAACAAATAAAAGACAAATTTTCCAAAGCGAAAAGGGCTTTGTTTGACAGAGCGTATTCCTCCCGCTTAAATCCCGAGCAAAGGCGTGCGGTCTTCACCGTAAAGGGTCCGCTGCTTGTACTTGCGGGAGCAGGAAGCGGAAAGACAACGGTACTTGTAAACAGAATAGCCTACATTATTAAATATGGAAATGCGTATTTCAGCGACACAATTCCCGACGGCGTTACCCTCGGTATGACAGAGGCGCTTGAAGCACTTGCTAGGGAGGGGGACGACGAGGAGGTTGCAGCCCTTTTGCCACAATTTATATGCGAGCCGTCTCCGCCGTGGTCGGTGCTTGCCATAACCTTTACTAATAAGGCGGCAAGGGAAATAAAGGAAAGACTGCTTTCGACCTTTGGTGACAAGGAGCTGTCCGATGCCGTTTGGGCAGGCACGTTTCACTCGGTGTGCGTCCGCATTTTGCGTAAATTCGGAACAAGACTTGGTTACAGAGAAGCCTTTTCGATTTACGACACGGACGACAAGAAGCGTATGCTCACCCACTGTATGAAGGAGCTTGGAATAGATGAAAAGTTCTTAAACGTCAAATCGGTGGCAAATGCTATCAGTATGGCAAAGGACCGTCTTGAGGGTCCTGAGAGCTTCGAGGTCGGAAACGACCCACGTGGACGTGATATATTGAAAATCTACGAGCTTTATCAAAAAAAGCTTATGGAGTATAATGCCGTTGACTTTGACGATATAATAATGAAGACGGTAGAGCTTATTGAATCGGACAGCGAGGTTCGGGGATACTATCAAAATAAGTTTAAGTACGTGCTTGTGGACGAGTATCAGGACACAAACTATGCACAGTTCGTCCTGACAAAGCTGCTTTCCGATAAGTATAAGAATATTATGGTTGTCGGTGACGACGACCAGAGCATATATCGCTTCCGTGGCGCCACCGTGGAAAATATTTTGAATTTCGACAAGACCTATCCCGAGGCTACTGTTATAAAGCTTGAGCAGAATTACCGCTCGACGGAAACTATTTTGTCTGCGGCTAACGCAATAATAGGTCATAACGGACACCGCCACGCAAAATCGCTTTGGAGCAAAAAGGGAGAGGGAGAGAAAATCACGCTCTACGAGGCATTTGACCAAAACGATGAGGGCAAGTTTATTGTAGACAGTATAATAGGCGGTATATATAAAGAAAAACGCAAGTATTCCGATTATGCGGTGCTTTATCGCATAAATGCACTTGGACGCTCGCTGCAAACCTCGTTTACAAAGAGCGGAATTCCCTTTAAGGTCGTTGGAGATATGGGCTTCTACGACCATAAGGAGGTCAAGGATATGCTCGCATATCTGTCCGTTCTCTCAGGCTCGGGGGACAATCTGCGTTTGAAAAGAATTATAAACGAGCCTAAGCGTAAAATCGGAACGGCAACGGTCGAGGCTATTGAGATAATTGCCACAGAGCTTGGCAAATCTATGTACGAGGTCATATCCTCCGCCGGGGAATACACAGCCCTTGGCAAAAGTGCAGAAAAGCTTCTTGCTTTTGCCGCTATGATTGAAGAGGTGCGTGAAAAGTCCTCACTGCCGTCGGAATATATAAAAAATATCTATGAAAAATCTGGCTACCGTGATATGCTTCTCTCCGAGGGCTTTGAGGGAGAGGGGAAAATGGAGTACGTAGACGAGCTTGTCAGTGCCGCCGCCGAGTACGAGACACGTATGAGTGCCGTTGGAGACGAGCCGACACTCTGGGGCTTCCTTGAGGAGATTGCCCTGGTCAGTGACGTTGACAAGTACGATGACGAGGCGAACGCTGTGGTGCTTATGACCGTTCACGCCGCAAAGGGACTTGAATTTCCCGTTGTATTCATTGCGGGTATGGAGGACGGAATTTTCCCGTCTCAGCAGAACCTCGGTATGCCTGAGGAAATGGCAGAGGAGCGTAGGCTTGCATACGTTGCTATAACCCGTGCAAAGGAAAAGCTGTACGTAACGTATGCGAAGAACCGTATGCTCTACGGAAGAACCGTGGCAGGTGTTCTTCCCTCCCTCTTTATAAGAGACGAGCTGCCCGAGCACTTAGTTGAGCCGTATAGACCGAAGCGTGAGCCATCACGCTCCTATACCTCGTATACGCAGAAAAAATATGGATCTTCACTGACCAGACAGACATACGGCGAGCTTAACAGAAATCCCGTATTCTCTCCCGCACAAAAAAAGCAGGGAGCAGAGGCTTTCGGCGTTGAGAGATTGCCTGTCGGAGCACGTGTTGCTCACGGAGTTTTTGGCGAGGGCACTATAATTTCCGTAAAGGATATGGGTGGTGACGTGCTTTACGGAGTGAAGTTTGATTCAGGCGAGGAAAAGAGACTTATGGCAACCTTTGCCAAGCTCAAAAAACTGTAAAACAAGAGGAAAAAAATGATAAAGTGTTGCATATTCGACCTTGACGGAACGCTGCTTGACACCCTTGCTACCATTACTTATTACGTTAATAAAACGTTTTCGGAGGAGAAAATTGCCCCTATAACCGAGGAGGAGTGTAAGTATTTTGCAGGCGACGGGCCAAAGGAGCTGATCAGTCGTGCAATTATGGCAAAGGCACCAAAGATGGTCGGAGAGACTATGCGAATTTTGGCAAGGTACAAAGAAAACTGCAAAGAGAATCCAATCCACCTGACCGCACCATACGAGGGGGTAGAGGAGCTTCTTGACGCACTTGTCAAAAGAGGAATAAAGGTGGGCGTTGCCTCCAATAAGCAAAATGAGATAACAGTTCCAATTTGTCAGCACTTTTTTGGCGACAGGGTTGCACTTGCCCGTGGCTCAAAGGATGGGGTGCCATTAAAGCCCGCCCCCGATATAGTCGTTCAAATGATGCGTGAGCTTGGCGTAGATAAAAATGAGGTTTTATACGTTGGAGATACGGACGTTGATATGAAAACGGGCAAGGGCGTTGGAGCGGCTGAAACAGTTGGAGTTTCGTGGGGCTTCAGAACTGAAAGGGAGCTTGTCGAGAACGGTGCTGACGTAATAGTACGGCACCCGTGTGAAATTTTAGAGGTGATTCAAAGATGAAAAGAGCTAAAAACTGTGTTTGTGCTTTGCTTGTTTTTGTCCTTATGTTAACCTCTTTGTCCTGTGCAGATGACCGGGAGCCGACTGACTATTACCCTCATCACGCAGAGCTTGCACTAACCATACCGCCCGATTATGCAGAGTTTGAAAGCGGCACCTTTGATGCGGCATTCACCGATGGGTCTGCCGTTATCGGAATCACAAGGCTTTCCTTCCAAGCCATAGCGGACGGTGTTATAGAGACCTTTACGGTCTTTCAATTTGCACAGTGGTATGCTGAGGATTATAAGGAAGAAAACGGTATTGAGCTTGAAATTCTGATGATTTCCGACACCCCGTATTGCTTTTTTACTAGCGGCGGCTATTATACCCTGCGTTCATTCTACCGCTCACGTCACGCATTTTTTATCGTTACCTTTATGTGCGTGGAGGAAAAGGCGGAGCTTTATGCTCCGAAATTCTTAAAATATGCCGATGAAGCGTATTTAACCTAAAATTATAAATATTAACACGGTATGACACATAACGCAGCTTCTATTGGAAAATGACAACAAAGGTTTACAAAAAATATTGAGATGCTCGCCTTTGTGAAGGACGAGTGGACGTACCTTGATTGTGTTAATTCATTATTTTCAAAAAGGAACATAAGAATAGAATAAAGCAGGGGCAATTTTTCGCCGCTGCTTTATTTGTCGAATATGCACAAAAGGTTTTTATCTTTTTTGTGCATATTTTCTTTTTTGTTTTAAAATATATAGAATTTTGCCTTTCCCCCTCTTTTTTTCTTTTAAAATATATGATAAAATTAAAATAAATTTTTTAGTGTTGTGAGGTACGAAATGAAAAAAACGAGGCTTATTATTGCACTTCTTCTTACGGCCTTGCTTGCATTTGGGCTTGTTGCCTGTGGCAACGTTAATCCTCCTGAGGGCGAAAAAAACGCTGATGAAAATCCCACAGAAGAATCTTTTACGTATACGGTTCAGATTGCGGTGAGCGACCCTGATGCGGTTGATTTTGTCGGAGAGAATAGAAAGACCGTTTCTGAGGGCGAGGACGCAGTCTTTGAAATACACGTAAAGAATGCTTATAAATTCGTAAGCACCTCTCACGGCACGTACGATGAGGCTACGAAGAAGCTTACTGTCCCAAGCGTAACGAAAAACATTCGTGTTAATTTTGAGGTGCAGGGTCTTGGCTACGACCCTACAGAAGTAATTACCTTTGATTTCAGAGGAGCGGATAAGGACACGTGTAGTGCAGGTTGGGGTATTCAGGAGGTAAACCTCGGAACAAAAATTACCCTCACCGCAGGTGACAAGAAGCGTGTTTTCGTAGGCTGGAGCTACGGTGCACGCCTTAGGGCGGGAGGCACGCTTATTACAAGTGAGCGCTCTTGCGAGCTTTCTATTATTCCCTCTGTTATAGACCAATATTGCACGAAAGTGGGCGAGGAGAAGATTCTTGCCGTTTATGCAAATTACAACGACGCAAACGTATATCATTACGATCCCAACGGCGGCACTGTCAATACATCTTCGACCAATATGAAGGGAAACAAATACTACACCGCCTCCTTTATTAGAGGAGTTGTCACCGTAAATGTCGGGGACGTATATATGGACTTCGCAGAGTGCGTTTCCACGTTCTGGGATGACGGAACGTTCAGCCGTGAGGGCTACGTTCTTGCCGAATACAATACAGAGCCCGACGGCTCGGGCGAGGGATATAGCCTTGGCTCAAAATTTTATGCTCCCTCTACATATTCTCAAACTCTTTATTGCATTTGGGAAAAGGCAACGGAGGCATCCGATTTTGAATATGAGGACGTAACGTGGGAATATGCCGACGGCGTTACTGAAACCACGGCACCGCATTGGCAAATTAACGGCATTAAAATAACAAAATACAACGGGGATGCTAAGACTGTTGTAATTCCCGAGAAAATAAACGGCAAGCACGTCACCGCCATTGACAAGGGTGCTTTTGTAAACAAGAGCGTCGAGGTTCTTGTGTTCAACAGATTTATACTCCGTGTTGAGGACGGAGCTTTCGTCGGCTGCTCGTCACTTCATACGCTCTATATGAACGACAGCATCTTTTATATGAACGACGAGGCGTTCGATACCGCTACGTATACAAATTTCAAGCATTTGTATCTCAATGCAACTATGGCACCTCGTTTTACAGCGGACACACACGGTGACAGCGGCGTCTTCTCCGTTAAGTTCTCCCGTCTTCTTGCAAGCCAGAGTGAAAATCGCATAATTGTCGTCGCAGGGTCGTCTACCTATCAGGGTCTTGGCTCCGAGTATCTCGAAGCACTCCTTGAGGGCGAGTATACCGTCATTAATTTGGGAACGACAAGAACCGTTACGGGTATGATTTTCCTTGAGATGCTTCAGCACTACACTCACGAGGGTGATATAGTAATTATGTCTCCTGAAAACCACGTAAATATGTTCGGCAACAACATTATGTGGTATCGCCCGTTCCGTGACCTTGAGGGTATGTATAACGTGTTCCGTTATATTGATATCTCAAATTACCCTAAGTTCTTTACGGCTCTTTCCTCATACAATGCAGGACGTGAATACGGCAACGGTATCAACGGAAACAGATATTGTAAGGCACCGCACTCATACGAGGATATGGCGGCGGAGAATATAAAATCAAATAAATACGGCGACTTCCAGCAGGCTGAAAGAGGCTATTTTTGCGAAGAAAGCAAGACCAAGTATATTGACTCCTATTTTATCACCCTCAACCGTTTTTATAAGAACGATTTGAATTGGAAAGATGTCGAGTATCAAGAGCAAAACAAGGATTATTTAACAAGCGATACCTGGACGGATTTCACTATTTACAAGGATGAGGTTAACAGAGTTATAGGACTCGTTCAGAAAACGGGTGCCAAGGTTTATTTCGGATTTGCTCCCGTTGACGGCCGTGAGATTATTACGGAGGCACAAAATGCAGCGTGGCTTGATGCATACGACAAGCTTATTGAGGACAATTATGAGTTTGACGGCCTTGTCGGCTCTTGTAAGAATTATATCTATGACCACAAGTATATGTTTGACTGTGCGTACCACGTAAACGATTACGGAAGAACGTACAGAACGTATCAGCTTTACGTTGACCTTTGCGAGATACTCGGAATAGAGGATGTGAACGCCCACGACGAGTTCGGCACGAATTTTGAGGGCTGCCTTTTCGAGGACGGCTCTGACGGCACACCCGTGACAAAGGTTGACTATCTTTCAAATAGTGAGGTAAATTAAGTGACTTTTTATAAGGATTTTCAAATAATCCTTGTCCTTGTGGCGGCGTTTATGCTTCATATTGCCGCTGCTATCGGGATTTATTTGATAAAGAAACCCCGTGCTATAAAAATTTTATCCACAGTCTCTGTTTGTTTAAATATAGCACTGCATCTTATCTTTATTGTGATGCTTATGTACAAGGCTATTCCGCTTGAGGAGGCGGTGCTTGTCTTTATGGTTAGCGTGTTTTTCTACACTCTTGCTTCGTTTGTTGCCTATCGTATACGCATTCTTTTAAACGAGCGTGATAATGGGGAAGGAGGAGAGGCTCTATGACCTTTAATTCTTGGGAATTTCTGCTCTTTTATCCCATAGTTACACTGCTTTATTTCGTTCTCCCAAAAAGGACGAAGTGGATTATGCTCCTTATTGCCAGCTACTTCTTTTATATGTGCTATCAAGCAGAGCTGGTATTCCTTATTGCAGGCACTACCCTCGTCTCTTGGGTGGCCTCGGTTATCATTGAAAAAAGCGAAAAGAAGGCAGTAAGGCGAACGTGTCTTACCGTAACTCTCATTGTCTGCTTCGGCGTTCTGTTCTTCTATAAATACTTTAATTTCCTTGCAGGCAGTGTTGTCGGAATTATAGAGCTTTTTGGCGGAAATCCGTCGCCTGTGGAGCTGAATTTACTCCTGCCCGTAGGCATATCGTTCTACACGTTCCAAACGCTCTCCTACGTCATTGACGTTTACAGAGGCGACGTTGAGTGCGAGCGTAATTTCTTCTTCTATGCTCTTTTCGTTTCGTTCTTCCCTCAGCTTGTTGCAGGACCTATCGAGCGTCCGAACAACCTTGTGCCGCAGCTTAAGGAAACGCATAAATTCGACAAGGACAATTTTGTAAAGGGTGCAAAGCATATGCTCGTCGGCTTCTTCAAAAAGGTTTGCGTTGCCGACTACATAGCGGTTTTTGTAAACTCTGTTTACAACAGTATAGAGGGTGCAACCGCCATTAGTATCATAATCGCCACCTGCCTTTTCGCAGTGCAGATTTACTGCGACTTCTCGGGCTATACCGACATTGCAATAGGCTGTGCAAGGATAATGGGAATCAAGCTGATGAAGAATTTTGACCATCCGTATACCGCCACCTCCGTCAAGGAGTTCTGGTCACGCTGGCACATTTCTCTTTCATCTTGGTTTAAGGATTATCTTTACATACCCCTCGGCGGCAACCGTCGTGGCAAGGCAAGACAGATGTTCAACGTTATGGTCGTCTTCCTTGTTTCGGGTCTTTGGCACGGTGCGGCTTGGACCTTTGTAATCTGGGGTGCTCTTCACGGAATTTTTCAGGTCGTGGGAACTCTCACGTGGAAGCCGAGAAACAGGTTGCTCTCTAAAATCGGGCTTTCAAAGGACTCGCTCGGAGTTGTGCTCATTCGCAGATTTTTCACCTTTGCTTTAGTGTCATTTGCTTGGCTCTTCTTCCGTGCGAACAGTATGACGGACGCTGTGAATTTGCTGAAAAAGCTCTTTGCCACGGGCTGGGGTGCGGGGCTTGCGGATTCTGTTACGGGAATGGGCTTCGGCACGGTTTCCGTAATAATGACAGTCCTAGTCATTCTGACGCTTTATATGCTTGACAGTATGCTTAAATATGAGGACGGACCCGATGGCTCGGCTCTGCTTACAAGCGGTGGCTCGTTCGTGTTCTTCGTCTGGATTATTATGTTCGTTTGGGCGATTTTGCTCTCCAAGAGTATGGCGGGCACGTTTATTTATTTCCAATTCTGACGGAGGTGTTATATGATTAAGAGAATATTAAAATCACTGACCGTCACTTTGGCAACGCTCCTTGCGGTTTCTGTAATTGTAATGCCTGTTGCCCTGATTCTCGGTATATCCTTTGGTGCACCGAGTCAGTATGAAAACACATTTTACGGTGCGCTTGACAAAAAGTACGAGCGTCTTTCCACCATAGAGGAGGACAAGATTGTTGTAATAGGAGGCTCCTCGGTTGCATTCGGTCTTGACAGTGCTCTTCTTGAAGAATACGCAGAGATGCCTGTCGTAAACTTCGGGCTTTATGCCGACCTTGGCACAAAGCTTATGGTTGATCTCTCTCGCAGTCACATCAAGGAGGGGGACGTGGTTATTCTCGCACCCGAGCTTGACCGTCAAACCCTGTCGATGTATTTCAACTGGGATACAACCTTAAAGGCGTGCGATGACGATATGTCAATGCTCGGCGGTCTTGACTACTCTATTGACGAGTGGCTTTTCTCAGTAGGCGGATTTTGGAATCTTTCTTCCTCGAAGCTCGGATATATCTTAAACGGCAATGCCCCTGACCCGGATGGAATTTACAACGCTGAAAACTTCAACAAATACGGCGATATTGATAAGACGAAATTCGAGCGAAAAAACAACGTAATGAAGAACTACTACGACCTGCAGCCTAAGTCATTGGTAGATTTCGACCCCTCGATTGTAGAGGAAGAGTTTATAGATTTTTTAAACGAATACATCACGGAATGCAAGATTAAGGGGGCTACGGTTTACTTTACCTGGTGCCCTGTCAACGACCTTTCCGTTGTAGACGCTCAAAAGATCAATAGCTTTGAAAGGTACTTCAAAAAGAATCTCAAATGTCCTGTAATCAGCTCCCTTAGCGACTATATCATAGACTCGCATTACTTCTACGACACGAACTTCCACTTAAACGATGCGGGAGTAAAGCTGCGTACCCTGAGGCTCATAAACGACTACCTTTTTGAAATTGAAAGCGACAAATATTTGAATATGAAAGAGCCGGAGCCGCCCGAGTACAAGTACAACGTAGTTTACGACGGCCCTGAGGACGAAAACGCACGCTTCTTCATCTTCAAGCAGCGTTCAAACGGAGCGTATGAGATTGTAGGACTTACAGAGGAGGGCAAGCGGCAGACCAAGCTCACAGCTCCTTATGCCTACAAGGGACCTGATGACCCCGCACCGTTCTGTGTAACGACACTTGATACGAATATTTTTAAGGACAGTGCCTGCGAGAGATTTATCATACCTGCGGACTCAAACATCGGCTCGATGTCTGGCGATCTTGCGGGAACGGAAAAGCTTTTGTCTATTGACATTTATATTGAAGATGCCGGACTCATATATCCTCCGTCCATCGCAGCAAGAGCCTCGACGTTCAGATTCCGTGTTTTAAAATCTCTTGAGGATGAGTACCGCAGCCATTACAACTGGGGGCTTGACGATTCAGTGCTTGCGAGCATAATATTCGGAGAGCTTTAAAAAGGAGAAATATGAAAAAAACAAAAAGATTTACTAAAATTTTTATAGCACTTACTCTCGTTATATCGAGCGTGTTCACTCTTGCCTCGTGTGATGATTACGTTGAAAAGAGCGAGCTTGGTCTGAATTTCGTAATTCCCGACGATTATGAGCGTGAGTATAATCTGTACGGTGATATCGAGTACGGCAACGGAGAGACGGCGTTCATTGCCGACGTAATACCGTATTCGGAATATAATGACAAGGGGATTACAAAGGACTCGGGCATTCTTGATTGCACTAAGGCGATAATAGACACAATGGAGCTTGGAAACGTGCAGATAACCTATAATGAGTCGGCAAGCACAGCACAGTTTGATACGTGGGTTTCAGACGGTGAGCAGGGCGAAAGCTTCTACAATTATATCGTAATTCTTCTTGGAGAAAACAACATTTACGTAGTCCGCTACGTGTGTGCCGGCACAGAGAAGGAAATGGATAAGCATAAAGGTGATTTTGCCGAAATGGCAAGTCATTTGAGTGTAAAAAAGTCCTGAAAATGTAATAAAACAAAGAAAAAAGAACATAAAGAAGCCTCGCAGTGCTTTTTGCTTGCTGCGAGGCTTTGTTTTTTGTTTTATACGTAAAGCTCTACCTTTATATTGAGCTTCCTTTTTTTTGAAAGACCTTCTACGCCTCTGTAAACGAAGCGTCCCTTTGTCCTGACGCTGACCGTCTCGCCCCTGTGAAGCTCACGGGAGACGCTTGAGGCGAGTCTGCCGTCTATGTAAACCAGCGAGCGGGAGAAGAGGGCTTGTGCATCGTCCCTCGAGAGGGAAAAGACCCTTGCTATAACTGCATCAACCCTTGGCGAAGCACATTGCACAGTGCGTATTTCGGTTTTGTAAAGCTCTCCCTCCGGCAGTGCATCGACACGTCTTACCACAAGGTCGGTGTGCTTTGCACGGGTGAGATTTTCGAGTATGAAATCCGCTATTTTTTCGTGTGCGAAGAAGTAGGCGCAGTTGTCTCTTATGACAATATCACCGAGGGAAGAACGCTCAAGTCCGAGATTAAGGATTGCTCCAAGGAGGTCTCTGTGGGTGAGCTTGTCAGCCCACCTCTCCGACCTCGGACTTGCAAGCAAGGTCACAATAGGAAAATCCTCGACATACCCCATTTCGTCCTCATCACCGAAGCGTATCATCACACGTGACGCTCCGTCAGCACCGCCCCACTCCGTGTATTTTATACCGAAAATTCGGGATTTTATTTCCGAAAAGGCGGAAAGCTCCTCAAGCCCGAGGAAGTCGGTAAAGGTGAATATTCCCGAATTATAAGACTTTTTTGCAAGCTCCTCGAGTCGCTTTTTTATAAACTCGTATTCCTCGGCCATAAATTAAACGCTCAAGTCAACAGGGTAGAGTATTTTGAGCTGGTTGATTTTCGATTCATATGCGGAGCGACGCTTTTCGCCGAGCAAGCCCTCCTTGATTTGAGGAGCAATTTCTGCAAACGGAGCAACCGACGGCTCGTTTTTGGAAATCAGCTTGATGAGGTGGAAGCCGAACTGTGTTTTTACGGGTGCATCGGTAATCTCGCCCACCGTCATATCGAATACGGCACTGTCAAACTCGGGTACCATCTGTCCTCTGCCAAATTCGCCGAGCGAGCCGCCGTCCTGACCTGAGGGGCAGGAGGAGTACTTTTTAGCAGCGTCCTCAAAGCTGATACTTCCCGCTTTGATTTCTGCGAGGATTTCAAGAGCCTTTTCTTCGGTATCTACGAGAATGTGGCTTGCACCGACGGTCTCGGGAGTCATAAACTGATCCTTATTTGCCTCGTAGTATTCCTCGGCATCCTTGTCGCTTACTGTAACCTTGGAAATTACCTTTTCGAGTGCGTAATTTGTAAGAAGTCTGTCCTTCATCTTCGCAAGCTCTGCCTTGAATGCAGGCTCTGCTTCGAGGAGATTTCTCTTTGCGTCGAGGAGTATAAGCTTGTCACCGATGATTTGATTTAGCACGGCTCTTTTGCCCTCTTTGGTGTTGTATGCAGCACCTCTTTGTCCGAGTGCAGCGATGAATTCGTCAATCTCCCCCTCTGTTACGGGGGTGCCGTTTACTGTTGCAAGAATTTTTTCCATTTTGTTTTGTCTCCTTCTAAATTTATACTTTATTATTTTTAATTTTTTAAAAAGATGAGCTTATCTTGTGCGAAGCCCCTTGGGATAGTGATTTTTGAGTATTCCGCCGCTCGCTTTACCGCCACCGAGCAAAACTCCGTTTACAAGCACGGCACACCAGCCTGAAAAACCTGCGTCGCAAGGAATTTGCTCGCCTGACAGATATTTTTTGAGTCTCTGGTCTTCTTCGGTAAGGTTGATTTTTTGTAAAAACAAATCTCCAAAGGCACAGAAGAAATGATGCGATGGAAAGAGAAGCCCTTTTCTTGCTTCTCCGAGAAGCACGCCCACACAAAACACGGATTTTGGAGGAAGCACACCCCCGTGTGAAATTATAGCGAGGTTTTCACCCTGCTTTATCATCTCACCGCAAGGCTTTTTCGTTAGATATTTTTTGAAGAAAGCCTCTGCCGCTTTTCTCTCTTCCATTGAGGGCGGCACATTTTTTTGACTGAAAAGAATTTTACCGAGCTTCCTTTCCTCCGCTCTTTGTAAAAGAGCAACAAATTGCCCCTCTCCCTTTGATACGTGAGGGTAAAAGCGTCTTGCCGCCAAGGCAATTTCGGGGTGGTGAGAGCTTGTGTCTATTGCAGGTGAGGTGTATTTCAAAATCTCCTCTTTTACCGGAACAAGAGTAAATTCAGGGTGCTTTTCTATAAATTCAAGCACGTTTTCCTCATTTTCCTCAAGTGAAAAGGTACACGTTGAATACACAAGAAATCCGCCGGACTTTACAAGGTGGGATGCATTTTCAAGGATTTCCCTTTGCCTTTTTGCACACGAAGCTACGTTTTCCTCGCTCCACTCGGAAAGAGCCTCCTCGCTCTTTCTGAACATTCCCTCGCCTGAGCAGGGCACGTCAGCAAGCACAAGGTCAAAGACACCGTCAAATAGCTTTGGAAATTCCTTTGTATCAAGTGAGGTGACTACCGCATTTTTTATTCCAAGCCGCTCAAAATTTCCGACAAGGAGCTTTGCGCGCTTGGGGACAAATTCGTTTGAAATAAGAAATCCGCCCTCGCCGATTCTTTCTGCAATTTGCGATGATTTGCCACCCGGGGCGGCACATAGGTCTATTGCCCACCAGCCCTCCTTTATATCAAGGGCGTTGAGGGCTGCCATAGCACCGGGGTCTTGAACGTATATCGCTCCGCTGTGATGCTCGTGCGTGTGACCTACGTGTACCTCATCATCTAAAACGAAGCCGTACGGCTCGTAGGGGATACGCTCCGTACCGAGCGTGGTACTGAAGCTGTCGGGGTCTTTTATCTTGCATCTGTTTATGCGAAAAGCACGTACAGCAGATTCGTTTGTGAGTGCAAGCTCGAATTTGTCATACTCGTCCCCAAGAATACGCTTCATACGTTCCTTGAATTTTTCAGGGAGCATACCGCCACTCCTTTCCTTTTATGCTACAAAGTATTTTAGCATAAAAAAACTCTTGTGTCAATGATTAAAATATTTTATATAGAGTTATACTTTTTTGTTGACTTTTATCTTGCTTTGTGTTATATTTTACTTGTTGAATAAAGATTGTATATACAAGTGTAGCAAAAGTGATTTCAGCGCATTTGTGGCAACCCGTGTCGAATTTTAAGCAAAAAGGAGGGCAAAATCGGTGAAAAACAATGGCGAAAATGTAAGACGGGGAAAAAATGGAGCTTTGGTATTTTCGTACCTGAACCCCAGCTCTCACGGCTTTTACGTCTCCCTTTTTGTAAGAGGCGGCAGTATGCACGAGGATTTTTCCGAATGCGGTATAGCACATTTCTTCGAGCATACGGCAATAAGGAACGTTAACAAATCCTTTGGCGGCGAGCTGTACGCCCTTCTTGATGAATACGGAATAGAGTTCAATGCAACAACTTACAGTGAGATGACGCAGTTTTACCTCAGCGGAGCCAAAAAGAATTTCCGCTTTGCTGCAGACGTGCTGATGCGTGTGTTTTTGCCTATTGCCTTGTCGGCGGATGAAATATGTGCGGAGCGTGGCAGAATCAAGGCTGAAATAAGAGAAAGTGATGAGAGGACCTCTCTTCTCTCGTTTACAAATGAAATAGTTCACGAGGGCACATCACTCTCACGTCCCATTACAGGTACTCTCAAAAGCGTAAGAAATATTACAAAATCACGCCTTGAAGCATATAGGAAGAGAATTTTGACACCCGAAAACGTCTTTTTCTACGTCACGGGTAACGTCTCGGACGAGGACCTTTCTTATCTCTTTAATCTCGTTGAGGCTCTTCCTCGTGGGGAGGGCAAAATTAACTCGAACCTGGCACCCGTGTCAAGAAATTTCTTCAAAAGAATTCCGAAAATCTACGTCAAAAATGCCGATTTTACAGCAGCTCGCTTCACCTTTGACCTCGATATGACAAGTCTTTCTTTAGCAGAGACTGACCTTCTTTACGATGTGCTTCTCAGCGGCTACAATTCAAAGCTCTTTATTGAGCTTAGTGAAAAGAGGGGGCTGTTTTACGACGTCACAGGCTCGCTTGAGCGTTATTCCAACATCGGCACTCTTTCGTTCTCCTTTGAGGTGCGTGAGGCGGTGCTTTACGAGGCAACAGAGCGTATAGTTGAGATTTTGAAAGAGCTTGCACACACACCATTACCCGAAAACCGCTGTATGCGTGCACCGTATGTGGACAACGCACAGCTTTTGCTCGATTCTCCGAGCGAGCTTGCCTTTACGTTTGCTTATGACAATCATATAATGGGAATGCAATATTCCGACGTTGACTCCCGTATGTGCGAGTATGCATCGGTGAGTCCTGAGCGTATAGCCCTTGCGGCACAGCGTATTTTCAGGCTCGAAAACCTTACCTTTACAGTAAAAGGTAACAAGAAAAAAATAGACACGTCTCGCTTGCTGGAGGTCTTGTCTAATCTTTGAAAAACAGCCCGAGAGACAAAAGCTCTCGGGCTGTTTTTATTGTAAATCTTATGCCTCGGGGTTTGCGGAGAGGTATTTAAGATATGCGTTTATGAATCCGTCGATTTCTCCGTCCATAACGGAATCAATGTTTCCGTCCTCGTAGCCCGTTCTCGTATCCTTTGCAAGGGTGTAGGGCATAAATACGTAGCTGCGTATCTGGCTACCCCATTCGATGTTAGCCTTGTTGCCTTGAATGTCCTCGATTCTGTCGAGCTTTTCTCTGATTTTTATTTCCATAAGCTTTGCTCGGAGCATCTTCATTGCTGTTTCCTTGTTTTGAAGCTGGCTTCTTTCCGTCTGACAGCCGACTACAATGCCCGTGGGCTTATGCACTATTCTGATTGCGGAGTCGGTCTTGTTGATGTGCTGTCCCCCCGCACCCGAGGAGCGGTGTGCCGTGATGTCGAGGTCCTCGTCCTTGATTACTATGGTGTCGTCGTCCTCAAATTCAGGCATAACCTCAACGGAGGCAAACGAAGTGTGCCGTCTTCCTGATGAGTCAAACGGGGATACTCTAACGAGTCTGTGGACACCGTTTTCGCTTTTCAAGTATCCGTAGGCGTTTATGCCCTCTATCATTATAGTTGCGGATTTTAAGCCTGCCTCATCTCCGTCGAGCCAATCGATAAGCTTGACGGCAAAGCCGTGCTTTTCTCCCCAACGGGTATAAAGCCTGTAAAGCATAGAAGCCCAGTCCTGAGCCTCCGTGCCTCCCGCTCCGGGGTGAAACGAAAGTATTGCGTTGTTCTTGTCATACGGACCTGAGAGGAGAACCTCTATCCTCTTCTTTTCTGCCTCCGTCTCAAGAAAATCAGTCTCGGAAAGAACCTCGTCAACAGAGCTTTCGTCGTTTTCTTCTATCGCCATTTCGCAGAGTGTCAAGGTGTCGTCGAGCTTGGCTATAAGCTCCTCGTAGCTGTCCACCTTGTCCTTGAGCTGCTTTATTTCTTGAAGCTTTTTAGACGATTTTTCCGCATCGCTCCAAAAGTCCTGAACCATAGTCTCACGCTCAAGATCCGAGACTCTTTCCTTTGCCTCGTCTATCCTGAGCTGATTCCCAAGCTCCTTTATTACGTCCTGCATAGCGACAAGGCGTCTTTTCGCTTCATCAAGCGCAACTATCATATAAAATCCTCCAACACATTTTTGGGCAAATTAAGTCAGTATAATATATAATATCACAAATTCGCAAAAAAGTAAATACCGCAAGTGAAAAATCTTTTAAAAGCAAAAAAGACGAAAAATAACGCCTTTTGTGAAATATTTTTCCATATCCCGCAAATATTAAAAAATATATTGATTTTTCCCTTAGTATGTGATAGAATAATTATGCTATAAATTTAATAAGGATAGGTAAAAACAAAATGAAAGTAACAAAAGACACCCTTATCGGAGACGTGCTTGACTATAACGTAGACTGTGCAAGATTTTTCTTTGAAATCGGAATGCATTGCCTTGGCTGCCCTCACTCCAGAGGCGAGTCGATAGAGCAGGCGTGCGAGGTTCACGGAACTGACGCTGACCAGCTTATAAAGAAGATTAACGATTTTCTTGCATCTAAGTAAGGCGGAATGAAAATTACTGTTCCCGGAGCAAGGCTTGCCTCGGCAGTAAAATATGTGAGGCAGGACGCTGTATTTGCCGATATTGGCACGGACCATGCGTACCTGCCCATATATTTACTCAGGAAGGGGATTGTGAAGCACGCCGTGCTTTCAGACATAAACGAGGGTCCGCTTCACTCTGCGCGAGCTAATGCAGAGCAGGCAGGGGTGCTTGACAGAGTTGAGATTGTGCTTGCCGACGGAGCTATGGCTCTTTGCGACAAAGGAATTACAGACGTTGCGATTTTCGGTATGGGTGGCGAGCTTATTGCGGATATAATCGAGCGTGCGCCGTTTTTGTCTGACAGAGGTGTACGCCTCATTCTCCAGCCGATGACAAAGCAGACGTATCTTTGTAAATATCTTGAAAAAAAAGGCTTTGAGCTTATAGGCGAAACCTACACAACAGACTCAGGCAAGTTCTATCGCACACTTTGCGTTACTATGGGAGAGCGGACGCAAGCTTTTTCCGAAAATTTTGCTGAAATTGGTTTTGAAGCCACCCCGTGTGAAGAATTTGAAGCAAAGCTCGGCTACTTACAAGCCCGTTACGCCTCTGTTATTAAAGCGGTGAATGGCAAAAAAGCGGCAGGGTATGACTTTGATGAGGACGAACGCTCCGCCAAAATTATTCTTGCCGAAATTTTAAGAATTGAGAATCTTTTGAACGGAAATAGCGTGAAAGCTGTGTAGCATCTTCGTTATACTTTGCGGGCTTCACGCCAAGATTTTGTGTGCTCGCCTCTTTTTGGCGACAGAATGGAGATTAAGATGACTGTAAAGGAACTGTATGGTGTATTTGAGGAACGCATACCTGCGATGCTCAGAGAGGAGTGGGACAATGACGGTCTTATGTGTTGTCCCGATTCGTTTGCCGAGGTTCGTCGAGTGTTCGTGACCCTTGACGTGACAGAGGAGATAGTAGACTATGCTATTGAGCGAGGGGTTGACCTTATCGTATCGCATCACCCGCTTATTTTTAAGCCTATATCCGAGGTTAACGAGGACGTCCACGTCGGAAGAAAGCTTATTAAGCTTATATCGAACGGAATCAGCGTGTTTTCGTTCCACACAAGAGCTGACAAGGCCTCGGGTGGAGTCAACGACCTTTTTGCCGACAGGCTCGGAATTTCCGAAACTATGCCATTCGGTGAGGGAATGATGGGCAGACTCGGTGAGCTTGATGAGGAAATGACGCTTGAGGATTTTGCATTCAAGGTCAAGCAGCTGCTCGGCTCGGATTCCGTTAGCTACGCTGACGGATATAATACTGTAAAGCGGGTTGCACTCCTCGGCGGAGACGGAAAGAGCTTTGTAAAGGACGCCATAGCAGTCGGTGCGGACACCTTTGTTTCCGGTGCCCTCAGCTACAACGTAATGGAGGAGGCGGGCGAGATGGGCATAAACCTCATTGAGGCTGGGCACTATTTCACAGAATCCTATGTGACTGAGCTGTTCACCGACATAATAACCAGAGCTGACCCTGACATTTACGTAGAGGCAGTTGATTCAAATATGATTAAGATAATCTAAAAAAATGACGTTTCCCGTATTATGTCCTCGGGAGACGTCATTTTTGGTATATATCCCTACCCGTGTAGAGTTTTTTCATAATTTTCGAGTGCTTTTGCCAGCCTTTCTCTTGTTTTTGAGGTAGGTCTTGTAAGAGGCAGACGCACCTCGGAGGAGCATATTCCGTGTCTTTCGAGTGCAAACTTTATCACCGAGGGGTTGGTTTCTAAGAAGAGTGCCTCTATCAGCTCCTGTGATGCATTTTGCAATTCTCTTGCACTCTCGCCTTTGCCACTTTTATACGCCTCGAATACCTCCCTTGTCTCTTTTGGATAGATGTTTGCGATAACGGAAATCGCACCCACAGCCCCAAGAGAATAGAAGATTAGGTTTGCATAGTCGTTACCCGAATAAAGAGGAAGGGTCTTGCCGAGTGTTGCAAGCTCTGAAAGACGCTTTAAGGAATCCGAGGACTCTTTTAGCCCGGCTATGTTTTCGTGTTCCGAGAGCTTTCCTATTGTTTTTATGTCAAGGTTGACGCACGTTCTTGTCGGTACGTTATACATTATTGTAGGAATGTCCGCCGCCTCGGCAATTCTCATAAAATGCTCGTAAGTCCCGTCCTCGGTGCCTTTGTTGTAATACGGAGTGACCGACAGTGCTCCGTCCGCCCCAAGCCTCTTTGCAAGCCTTGTATAACAGACGGCACGCTTTGTGTCGCACGAGCCTGTACCGAGGATTATTTTTGCACGCCCCGCCACCTTTTCCACCGCAAAGGCAAAAAGAGCCTCACGCTCTCCGTCGGAAAGAGTAGCCGCCTCACCTGTTGTTCCGCCAACTATAAGAGCGTCGGTTTTGCACGAAATCTGCATATCAATAAGTCGGGATAGGGAGTGGTAGTCTATTTCTCCGTTTTTAAACGGTGTTACTATCGCACAGCCAACACCCGTAAAGCATATACGTTTTTTCATTTGTTTTATAAGATTTTCCCTTGAAAAAATATTTTAATTAGTGTATAATATATACACATTATTATTTTATGCATCAAGGTCGCTTATTGAGACTTTGGAAGACAGGTGAGGAATTTAATGCAAAGGCTTAACAAAATAATTGTAAACGAAAGACCGAAAACGGAGCTTTCAACACACGATTTTTATTACGAGCTTCCCGAGGAGCTTATAGCACAGACCCCAGCCCCCGAAAGAGACAAGTGCAGACTTATGGTTCTTGACAGGGAGAGTGGGGAGATCGAGCATAAAATATTTTCTGATATTATAGATTATTTGCACCCCGAGGATATACTTGTGGTCAATTCTTCAAGGGTCATTCCCGCCCGTCTTTTAGGTGTGACGGAAAAGACCGGGTCGCCTATGGAGCTGCTTCTTTTGAAAATGAGTGAGAGCGGGGAATGGGAGACGCTTGTCAAGCCCGGCAAGCGTGCAAAGGTAGGAGCGTCATTTGTTTTCGGAGAGGTTCTCCGTGCGACTGTAACTGACGTTCTTGAGGGAGGCAACCGTCTCGTTCGCTTTGAGTATGATGAGGGACGTTTTTCATCGATTTACGAGGTTCTTGATGCGGTTGGAAATATGCCCTTGCCTCCCTATATCACGGAAAAGCTCAAAGACAAAAGCGATTATCAAACAGTATATGCAAAGGAGTCAGGCTCCGCCGCAGCTCCGACAGCGGGTCTTCATTTTACAAACGAGCTTATAGAAAAAATCAAGGCAAAGGGCGTCGGCTATGCCGAGCTTACGCTTCACGTCGGACTTGGAACGTTTCGCCCTGTCAAGGTTGACAAAATAGAGGAGCATCTTATGCACGGCGAGTATTTTCATATAGACGATGCCGTAGCGGATGAAATCAACCGCCGCAGGAAAAACGGAGGGCGTGTTATAGCCGTCGGAACGACCTCGTGCCGTGTGCTTGAAAGCGTGACGGATGACAGCGGCACGGTCCACGCTGTGGACGGCGAAACGGGTATTTTCATTTATCCCGGGTATAAATTCAAGGCGGTCGATGCCCTGATAACTAATTTTCATCTGCCCGAAAGCACGCTGATTATGCTTGTAAGTGCCTTGGCGGGCAAGGATTTTGTTATGAGTGCGTATGAAAATGCCGTTTCTGAGAAATACCGCTTCTTCTCGTTCGGTGACGCTATGCTTATAGTATAATACAAATTTACTTCAAAGAAAGTTATAGGGTATGGATTTTTCGTGTCCAAAATGCCACGGAGCATTAAGTATGAGGCAAAGCTCCTTTGTCTGCCCAAACGGTCACAGCTTTGACCGTGCAAGAAAAGGGTATACAAACCTTTTGCTCGGAGTTGGAGGCGGCACACACGGAGACAACAAGGAGATGCTTGATGCACGTCGTGCCTTTTTGAATACCGACCGCTATCTCCCATTAGCAAACAGGCTTTGTCATTTTGCATTAAAATATATTAAGCCTCGTGCCGCCGTGCTTGATATAGGCTGCGGAGAGGGATATTATACGGACAAGCTTGAGTGTGCTTTGTCGGCACGTGACACAAAGAGCCGTGTCAGTGCCTTTGACATCTCAAAGGATGCGGTGAGCTACGTTTGGTCAAGAAATAAAAATATTGAATGTGCGGTGGCGAGTGCATATAACATTCCTGCTTCCGATGCCACGTTCGATGCGGCAATCAACGCATTTTCTCCGCTTGCTCTTGAAGAGACGCGCAGAGTTTTAGTCTCGGGCGGAATTTTTATTGTCGCCTTTCCCGGCGAGGAGCATCTTTTCGGGCTTAAAGCGGCAATATATGATACTCCTTATAAAAACGAGCCGATGCCGCTTTCGCTTGACGGCTTTGATTTGATTGAAAGCGAGCGGGTACGCTATGAAATGGAGCTGTCGAGCAGTGAGGAAATTTCGGCACTTTTTAAGATGACTCCGTATGCGTACAGGACGAAAAAGGAGAATAAAGACAGAGTTTTTGCTCTTCGTGAGCTAAAGACGGAGGCGGATTTTTATATTTGCGTTTACAAAAAGAAATAAAGCGAGGCTTGATTTATGGATATAAAGCACGGAAAATATCTCGGCGTTGACTACGGCGACAAGCGTACGGGGCTTGCCGAATGTGACATCTCCGGTCTTCTTGCCGGTGCGATAGCCACGATTAGTGAGGGCGGAATGAGAAATACGGCACTTAGAGTTGCAAGGGAAGCCGAGGATAGAGGCTGTGTTAAAATAATAATAGGAATGCCTCGCAATATGGACGGCTCATACGGTGAGAGGGCGGAGGTTGTCCGTGCGTTTGCCGATATACTTTCAACCCTCACCGAAATACCGCTTGATTTTTACGACGAGCGAATGTCTACAATGGCAGCATACCGCTTCCTCGACGAGGGCGGAACGTACGGAAAAAAAAGGAAAAATGCAATAGACGCACTTTCCGCAGAATTGATTTTGCAAAATTATATTGATAGAGAAAGAAATTTAAAATGACAAATGAAAAAAGCCGTATAAGGGCATTTCTTGACAGAAAAAACATAACGCTCTCACCAAAGGTCTATTTTGTAGATGCGATGAGCGCTATGGCACTCGGACTTTTTGCGACTCTGCTTATGGGAACAATCTTCGGAACGGTTCTTTCCTATATACCGGAGGGCAACGTATTTTACGACATGATTTCAAATATCACGTCCTACGCCAAGGGTGCAACAGGCGCCGTGCTTGGTATTGCTATTGCGAGTGCCTTGAAGGCACCGCCGCTTCTGATGTTCTCGGCAGGTGCTGTCGGAATGTGCGCAAACACCCTCGGCACGCTCATTGCCTCTGCCGACAAAAGCGTTTCGGCAGGTCCTGCGGGTGTGTTCGTTGCCGTAATAATTGCAGTTGAGGTCGGAAAGCTTGTTTCAAAGGCAACAAAGGTTGACGTCATAGTAACCCCTGTGGTTTCTCTCACCGTAGGATTTGCGGCGGCTATGCTGCTTTGTCCGCCCATTGCATACGCACTTTATTACATAGGTGTGTTCGTTGAATTTTCCACCACGGCAGTCCCTTTTGTTATGGGAATAGTGATAGCCGTTGTCGTTGGAATTGTCCTGACGCTTCCGATAAGCTCCGCCGCCCTTTGCGGTATGATTGGTATATCGGGAATAGCGGGCGGTGCTGCCGTTGTCGGCTGCTGTACTCAGATGGTAGGCTTTGCCGTAATTTCGTTCCGTGAGAACAGATGGGGCGGCATTGTTGCACAGGGTCTTGGCACATCTATGCTTCAAATGGGTAATATAGTCAGAAAGCCGCAGATATGGATTCCCCCGACACTTGCTTCGGCTATATGCGGACCGCTCTCGACCTGCCTTTTCCGTCTTGAATGCACGGGAGTCAGTGCGGGAATGGGAACGTGCGGTCTTGTCGGTCCTATAGGAGTTTTTGCTGATATGGGCTTTGGTGCACGTTCTGTTGTCGGAACGGTGCTTTTATGCATTGTGCTCCCCGCAATTCTCTCGCTTGTTATTTCCGAGGTTATGCGTAAGCTTGGCTGGATTAAACTTGGTGATATGAAGCTTGAGCTTTGATATAAAGAAAGGATTTATTATGAACAACACTTTGCTTTGCGATTTTTACGAGCTTACTATGTCCAACGGCTATTTCGAGCTTGGAAAGACTGATGAGATAGCGTATTTCGACGTTTTCTTTCGCAAGGTTCCCGACGGTGGCGGCTTTGCCATTGCCGCAGGACTTGAGCAGGTTATAGAATATATAAAAACCTTGAAATTCACCGAGGAGGACGTGGAATTTCTTCGCACAAAGGGCATTTTCTCCGAGGAATTTCTTAAATATTTGTTGGATTTCCGCTTTACGGGTGACATTTATGCCGTACCCGAGGGAACTCCGATATTCCCCGGCGAGCCTATTATGACCGTGCGTGCCCCCTCTATTGAGGCACAGTTTATAGAAACGTATTTGCTTCTTTGCCTTAATCACCAGTCCCTCATTGCAACAAAGGCGAATAGAGTGGTAAGAGCCGCTCAGGGCAGAGCGGTTGCGGAGTTCGGATCAAGACGTGCACAGGGTGCTGACGGTGCGGTTCTCGGTGCAAGGGCGGCATATATAGGCGGCTGTGCGGCGACGGCTTGCACAATCTCTGACCGTGACTATGCTGTTCCCTCTACGGGTACAATGGCACATTCGTGGGTGCAGATGTTCGACACCGAGTATGAGGCTTTCGTTTCATACTGTAAGATTTATCCTCACTCGGCAACCCTGCTTGTTGACACCTACGACGTTTTGAAAAGCGGAATCCCTAACGCAATCCGTGCCTTTAAGGAGGTGCTTATACCGCAGGGAATCACAAGCTGTGCTGTCAGACTTGATTCGGGTGACATAACCTATCTTTCCAAAAAGGCAAGAAAAATGCTTGACGAGGCAGGGCTTTACGACTGCAAAATCGTCGCATCTAACTCCCTTGATGAAAACATAATAAGAGATATTATTCACCAAGGGGCAAAAATCGACAGCTTCGGTGTTGGTGAGCGTCTTATAACGGCAAAGTCAAACCCCGTTTTCGGAGGAGTTTATAAGCTTGTTGCAAAGGAAAAGGACGGGGAGATTATTCCTAAAATCAAAATATCCGAAAATACGGAGAAAATTACCAATCCGCACTTCAAAAAGGTCTACCGCATATACGACAAGGAGACGGGAAAGGCTATGGCAGATCTTCTCACTGTTTACGATGAGGTGATCGACCCGACAAAGCCTCTTGAAATCTTCGACCCTGTCGAGACGTGGAAGACCAAGACCTTCACCGACTACACGCTCCGTGAGCTGCTCGTTCCTATATTTAAGAACGGAGAGTGCGTGTATACCTCGCCTAAAATTTCCGAGATTCGTGACTTTTGCCTGTCCGAGATTGACGGGCTTTGGGATGAGGTGAAGAGATTTGAAAATCCCCACAGATATTACGTTGACCTCTCGAAAAAGCTTTGGGACATCAAGCACGAGCTGCTTGTCAAGGGCACTAAAAAATAATGTCGGAGGGTGTGTCCAACCTCGAAAAAGGAGCGGCATAAAATGGAAGATTATTCTGCTAAAAGTGTTCTTATAATTTACACGGGTGGCACCATAGGTATGAAAAAGACAGAAAAGGGCTATTCTCCCGTAAGTGGATATTTCAAGGAAATACTTGGCAAAATCCGTGACCTTTCAAGCCCCAATATGCCGAGGTACGATTTTTTGGAGACCACGCCTCTGCTTGATTCATCTAATATGAGTGTCAAGGAATGGAACAAGATTGCGGGGATAATATACGACGCTTATGACTCGTACGACGGCTTTGTGGTTTTACACGGTACAGACACGATGGCGTACACCGCCTCGGCACTTTCATTTATGCTTGAGGGTCTTAACAAGCCCGTTGTTCTCACAGGCTCGCAAATCCCGCTCTGTGAGGTGCGAAGTGACGGTGAGGACAACCTCACGGCTTCGATGATTATAGCTGCGGAGGGCAAGGTGCGTGAGGTGTGTCTTGCTTTCGGCGGAAAGCTTATGAGAGGAAACAGAGTGATGAAGATGAGTGCGGACGGCTTCAATGCCTTTTATTCGCCAAACTATCCTCTTCTTGCCGAAATAGGAATCACGATAAAATATAACGCCTCTGCTATTTTAAAGCCAAGCTCGAGCAGACTTGTGCTTTGTCCCTTTGAGGAAATTCCAATAGGAGTATTAAAGGTTTTTCCGGGAATGCAGTTCGGTCTTTTTGAGGAAATTATGACAGAAAAGCTCTCCGCCATCGTCATAGAAACCTTTGGTGCGGGCAATGTGCCCGACGGAGGGGGCGATCTTTTGCCCGTCATTTCAAGGGCGTTTGACGCAGGTGCGGTGATTGCCGTGACCTCGCAGTGCCCCAAGGGAGCAGTGGACATCGGAGCGTATGAAGCGGGTGCAGGACTCAAATCTGCGGGTGCCGTTTCGGGATATGATATGACTACGGAGGCGGCTGTTGCAAAGCTTTATTACCTGTTTTCAAAATACAAGAGCAAGGATATAGTTAAGCGTAAAATGGAGGAGTCTCTGGTCGGCGAGCTGTCGGAGTAGATTATTTAAAAAACGCCAAAAGGTGCGGGGCGTGTCGAGTTTTTCAGCACTAAAAACGCAAAAAGGAATAAGAAAATATGAAAATCAGCGAAGTAATACTCTGCAAATACGGCGAGGTAATCTTAAAGGGTGCGAACCGTCAGACCTTTGAGTCAGCCTTGATCAAGGAAATCCGCCGCCGTGCCTGTCCATACGGTATGTTTGAAATATATGGAAAGCAAAGCACAGTCTTCATCGTCCCCAAAAATGACGAATGCGATATGGACGGAATGTATGACACGGCGAAAAAAATATTCGGCATAGTAGGTGTAAACCGCGCCGCCGTGTGCGAGAAGAATATGGAGAGCATAATTTCCGTCGCACGTGAATACTTACCCTCCAAGCTCCTTGGAAAGAGGACGTTCAAGGTAGAGGCAAAAC
Source organism: Eubacteriales bacterium (assembly GCA_045655765.1). Classification (GTDB taxonomy): domain Bacteria; phylum Bacillota; class Clostridia; order Oscillospirales; family CAG-272; genus UBA1740. The sequence continues at coordinate 26,455 of JAZOQA010000035.1, forward strand.
GCTCGGATAAGCGTTTCCCCCTTAAATCTCCCGAGATTTCCGCACAAATCGGAGGAGTAATTCTTTCGGGCGTACGCGGAATAAAGGTAGACGTGCATAACCCCGACGTCACCGTGACGGTTGAGGTGCGTGACGAGTATGCGTACATCAGAGCGGGTCAGGAGTCGGGTGCCGGTGGACTTCCGCCAAGGAGTGCGGGACGAGGACTGCTTTTACTCTCGGGCGGCATTGATTCTCCTGTCGCAGGTCTTATGATGGCAAAGCGCGGAATGGAGATTGAGGCACTTCATTTCGAGTCGTTCCCATATACCTCGGAGCGTGCACTTGAAAAGGTTATGGACCTTGCCTCCTTGATGTGCGAATACACCTCTAAGATGTACGTCCACACAATTTCCTTAACGCATATTCAAGAGGAAATAAGGGATAAGTGCGTTGAGGATTATTTCACCATACTTTTAAGGATATTTATGATGCGTCTTTCCGAGAGGCTTGCACGTGAGTACAAGTGCCAGGCTCTTATAACGGGAGAAAGCCTCGGTCAGGTTGCCTCGCAGACGCTTGGTGCACTCGGAGTTACCGATGCGGTTGTGAATATCCCCGTTTTCAGACCCTGTATAGGTCTTGACAAGGAGGAGATTGTCACCTACGCCAGAAAATACGGCACTCTTGAAACGTCAATTTTGCCCTACGAGGATTGCTGTACTGTCTTTACGCCAAGACACCCGAAGACCCAGCCGAAGCGTGAGCTTGTAGAGGCGGAGCTTAGAAAGCTTGACGTTGAGGCACTTCTTGATGAGGCGTATGCGAGCAGGACAAGCGAGTTGAAATTAGTTTTTCCTGAATATAAGTAAAGCTACTTGACAAAAGCATTTTTCAGGTGTATAATACTAATGCAAGCGAAAAAAGCTTGCAACCGTTCGGAGCACAGCACAGCACAGTGCCGTGCTTAAACCAAACAGGGGAAGAGCAGTGTAAATCTGCCGCAACAGCCATTGCCGTAATTGGGAGCAGTCACCCATAAGTCGGAATGCCTGTCGAACGGAGGCTAAAAAACATTCCTTGGGCAAACGAAGGAAGAGTGCCAAAATGAGAAAAGTATGCCCCCGTGTAGAGTTTTGTGGGCATATCTTCCGCATTTTAGTATTTTTTGCTCTGCCCTATATGTGGCAGAGCTTTCTTTTTTGAAATCACGGAGTGCTTTTTACCGAAAATTTTATGAAGCTATAAAAGAAAGGTAAAAACAAAATGAAAAGAACAACGAAAATTTTAGCCCTTCTCATTGCACTTGCTACTGTATTTTGCTGTTTTGTAGCGTGCGGTACAGAGGAGTCTGATTCGAAAGGCACAGTAAAAATAGTTATAGGAACCGAAAAAGAGCAGGTATTCGACGTGGATTTCACAGATATTGAAATCACCGAGGGCGTTCTTTCTGTGGTGAAGCATCTGGCTGCGAGCGGCAAGCTTACGTATAAGTCTAACGACAGTGGCTACGGAGCATATCTGACCGAAATCGGCGGCTTAAAGGAGGATTCTTCGACTATGACGTATATTTACATATATACGAGCGTTGAAAGCGATTTCGACACCTCCGCTTATGCAAAAACGATGACTTGGGGCGGAAAATCCCTTACGAGTGCAGGCGTCGGCATTTCAAATATGACCGTCAAGGACGGTGCCGTAATATATATAGGAACGATAACATATTCGTAAAATGAAAAAGGGAAGCTCAAAGAAATTTTTGAGTGCCGCATACTCTGTCACCCTCGTCGGTATAATGGCTGCTACCGTCGAGTGTGGCAAGCTTGTTTTTGCGTCGCTTCCGAATATTGAGGTAGTCACCCTCTTGCTTGCCATATACGGCTTTGTCTTCGGTTGGCTCGGTGTTCTTGCATCGCTGGTCTTTGTGTGTATAGAGCCGCTTATCTGGGGCTTTGGCACCTGGATGATAAGCTACTTCATCTATTGGCCTCTTGTTCCACTCGTTTTTATGCTTTTGCGTGCCACCCGTGTTAAAAATCGCTTCGTTTTTGCCTCTGTTGCAGTTGTAATGACAGCTCTTTTCGGTGTTATTACCTCGCTTGTTGACGTAGGCCTTTTTATGGGTATGTTCGACCGCTTTTTCTATCGCTTTGCAATTCTTTACGCACGTGGAATTCCGTTCTACGTCACGCAAATTGCCTGCAATGCAGTGCTTTTCGTGACTGTTTTTCCATTTCTTTCAAAGAAGCTTGTACACTCATTCTCACGTATAAAGCCAAAGGGGGGGCGAAATAAACGCCGCTAACAAATAAAGCGGCGTTTTCGCTTTTTTTAAAAGCTTAACATATGTTTAAAATATTTAAATATACTTGAAATATTTGAATAGATATTGACAAAGGCGGAAAGTTGTGCTAAAATAATAAAAAATCCCCAAGAAATAATAAAAAATCCCCAAGAAGAGTAGGCAAAGCACACAATGAGCAGAGAGAAGACGGATGGTGCGAGTCTTTTTTGCGGCTTTTCCGAACGTCGCTTGGGCTGTACCGAAAAGAACGGTGAGATTCTCACTTATTAGACTTCGGCGTATTCTCTGCGTTAAAGAAAAAGAGGGAGATTTTCTCCGAATTTGGGTGGTACCGCGTTTATGACGCCGCCCGACGGGACGTTTTTCTTTTCGGGGGTTTTT
>JAZOQA010000036.1:0-5893 GCA_045655765.1 Eubacteriales bacterium
ATTAATTAAAAAACTAATTAGTCTTATCAATAAAGAGGATGTAATTGTATTGGATTTTTTTGCGGGTTCAGGAACAACTGGTCATGCGGTTTTAGAGATGAATAGAGAGGATGATGGCAACAGACAATTTATTTTAGTAACAAATAACGAAACCACTGAACAAAATCCAAACGGAATCGCTTATGACGTTACAACTAAAAGACTTAAGCGCGTAATGACAGGAGAATGCTACGACGGAACAAAAGATTTTAAATGGTTAGAAAATAATACTACGTTAGGAGATAATCTTGACGTTTATGAAATAGCTGAAGTAGCAAATTTTGAAGCGACGGAAGGCAAAACTCCGTTTGACGTAATTGACGAAACGCTTTATGGGGTAGAAAAGTTCGCTACTATTCAAGAAAAGGTTGAATGGGTTTGTGATAATTTTGAAATTACGCAAAATAAATTGGAGGAAAACTAAATGCTACAAGAAATAGTAGAACTCCAAAAAAGTGCGGTAGCTAAATTAATTAGCGTTGTGAAGAATGAGAGAAAAGACTCATACACTTTTCGTGCACCTACTGGTAGCGGCAAAACGTATATGATGGCTGATTTTATGAATCAAATGCTTGAAACTAATTCGAGCGTTGTTTTTCTCGTTTCTTCATTATCAAAAAGCGATTTGGCAAAACAAAATTATGATAAGTTTTGTGAGTATAGAGATAAAAACTACTTTAAGAATCTTAATCCATATTTAATAAATAGCGAAATTGCAGGAGAAGAAAGATTGCATATTCCAAGCGATTTTAACGTTTATCTTCTTCCGCGTGATTTGTATAAAGAAAATTCACGCCTTATGCAAGGTCCTATGTTCGCATTTTTGACGGAAATGCGAATGATACAAAATAAAATCATAATATGGATAAAGGATGAGTGTCATATTGCAACAAGCAATCTTGATGCTATCGCCCCTAAATATTTTGAAACAACTATTAACTTTTCTGCAACGCCAAGACTTTCACGTGGGCAACATCCTGACGTGGAAATAACGGATGAACAGGCAGAACGTTGTAAATTAATTAAAAGCGTTGTTTGGGGTGAAGATACGGAAGGGATAAAAGATGCCGTTAAAAAATTTAAAGAAATAAAGTCTGCCTATCGTGATATTTTAAACGTCAATCCCTGCTTGATAATTCAAATATCTAACAAAAATAAAGCAGATGAGGAAATAAACAATGAAATAATGCCTGTTCTTAACGATAACCCAGAACTAAAGTGGATGTTGATTGTTAACGACGCAAAAGAGTGCAATACTAACGACGTATTCAAGGCGAAGAAATTGCCTGTTGATAAATGGAAGGACTACGCAAAAGGAAACTTGAGCACAATAGACGTAATTGTATTTAAGTTGGTAATTTCCGAGGGGTGGGATATTCCACGCGCTTGTATGTTGTACCAGGCTAGAAATTCCCGTAGTAAAGTATTAGATGAGCAAGTAATCGGTAGAATTAGAAGAAATCCGAGGTTGTTGGATTATGAAGCACTTTCACAAGAAGGACAACAGCTTGCTATGACTGCGTGGGTATGGGGAGTTAGTCCCGAGCCACAAGCAAAAGTTTATGGAGTGAAATTGTATGACGACCAAGAGGAAATTAAGTCTAATATTAAAATAAAAACCACAAAATTAAAGCCGTTATCTGAAAAGGAGGATTTTGATTTAGATGCATTTTTAGCCGAACAAAAACCTGCAATACCGCATAAAAGTATATTCGAATTAAATCGTACATTAAAAAATACCGAGCAGTCGGTAAAAGAATTGATATATGATTATGCGGATAGCTATTCTAAATGGTGGGAAGTTGCTGAAAACGTTGAGGAAATAGAAAAAGAGAGCAATAAGCATTTCTGCGACTATTCGCAAAGTATGATAATCGGTACAGAAGAAAGTTTTGCAAACAGTAGTTATTATACGGATAGTGGAAAATACGTTAATATAAGTAATTGGGTATGGAAACGTCGAGACGGTGCGGAACGCTTTTCTTTTGATAGTGATGCAGAAAGAGATTGGGCGGATATTTTAAAAGATATTTCTTCTCAAAGCATTCAGTCAATTCATACAGGAAAAAAGAAGAAAAACCCTTTACTTGGCAATGTAAATTTGTTTGGTGAAGTTGAAATCGATACGCTTGTAACCGAAAAAGATATCTTTTTATGGGGCAAAAATTACGTGCCTGAATCAACAATAAAATTTGAATATTATATGGGCGCTTTACATTCATCATATCCAGATTTTATTATGAAAGATAAATTGGGAAGAATCCATATTTTTGAGGTTAAAAGCGTTAATAAAGCAAAAGGTTTGGACGTTGATAATAATATTTATATAGCCAAGGTAGCAGAATTAAAAAAATGTTACAAACAAGCATCTAAAATTACAGGTCAGTTATTTTACTTGCCTATTCAAGAGGGCGAAAAATGGAAAATTTCTGCATTTAAAAATGGAGAGGAAATGACTCTGAATATAGACCAGTTTAGGGCATTTGTTAATTCTTAAAAATACTTTTTATCCCACACACTATGGCTAAAAACGAGATTTAGTCCCGCACATAAAGAAAAGCAAGTCGAAAGACTTGCTTTTTTCTATCCAATCCGAAGGATTGGTATGGAATCACGCCCTCGGCGTGATTTATAAGAGTTGTAATTTTTTTACTTTCTAGGTGAATTATAATAATTACCACTCAAAAATCGAGCAAAGATGTTCTGTTTCAGATCTGTCTTTTTGTTTTTCAGAATATATAGGATATGAAGCGGTGGATATTGGACGTTAAATTCTGATTCAAAACTGCTTTTTGTTACTTGAAAAATCTTCAAGCGAGCTATTTTATCTAATAATGTTGCAATATTGAAATTTCTGTGCTAAAATAGGCATAGCAGTTGTATTTTCAAAGGAGCGTATATAATGGAAAATAGCTTTGGCAGATTTTTGAGGCAAAAAAGGCAAGAACAGAATTTGACGCAAAAAGAATTATCCAAAATTTTATTCGTTTCCGAGTCAGCGGTAAGTAAGTGGGAAAAGGACGTGGCTCATCCCGATATAACCTTGTTGCCAAAACTTTCGGAAATTTTGGACGTTTCCGAGCACGAGCTTATTACGGCAAGTGTTGATAATAAAGCGAGGGAGGAAAAGGCTCAGGCGAAAAAATGGCGAGCCCTTTCATTATCTTGGAGCTTGTTTTTCTATATCGCATACGCAGTCGCACTGATTCCGTGCTTTATTTGTGATCTGGCAATAAACAAAACGCTTTCTTGGTTTTGGATAGTGGCTTCGGCACTGCTGCTTGCGTTCACCTTTACAAATTTGCCCAAGCTGATAAAGAAGCATAAGCTTGTTTTTATTCCGCTATCGCAGTATTTAGCACTCATTTTGCTCTTTGGAGTATGCTGCTGTTATACCAAGGGTAATTGGTTCCCGATACCGTCCTTATCGGTGCTCTTGGGCTTGATTATTATATTTACACCCATCTGTATTTCAAAATACAGCGTTTTCTGTAAAGTAAAAAAGTATAACGATTTTGTTTCACTTGCCGTTGATTTTTTGATGCTGAATATTCTTCTTGTTGTGATTAACGCATACACCTTAACAAACGGATATTCTAACGGTTGGTGGTATCTTAAAATTGCTTTGCCGATTGCGACCGGTGCTTATTTAGTGTTAAATTTGCTTTTGAGCGTGAGATTTCTAAAAACAAACAGATTTATTAAGACAAGCAGTATAGTATTTTTAATTAACGTTTTTATGTACGTGCCACCGCTCTTTATAAAAGTAAGAAATCCCCTTGTGCAAAGAGCCATAGACGACGTTAATATTTTTAAGGCGAATTTGTCCTCTTGGCAGGTGGGCGTCACCGTAGAACAAAATATACACCTTATTATTAGCTTAACCCTGTTGCTTTTAACTGTTGCATTTTTGACGGTGGGGTTGATTTACGGAAATAAAAGAAAAGGCGTGTTAAAGTGACCGCTGTTTTTCAAGCTCGAATATATAACAGTATGTGCTTTCACCGTGGCGGAAAAGTCCCCCTGATTTTCAGGGGGCTTTTCATCTGTTTTTTTGGGGGGAAGAACTGTCTTCCCCAAAACTTTTGGTATAGAAGAATCATCTTTATATACCATATATCACACGGACAAGAATGTGATTTTAGGAGCTTGTTTTTGCCGAAGACTTGACCCGTGTTGAATTTTTTGACGCTTTGGCAGTAGAAAACGCAGAGTTGAGGGGCGTAAATTTCTTCGGATTTTTGTGAGTCTTTGTGAGATTTGTGCCACAAACATTGCCACAAATTGCGGTTTTTTGCGAAAAAACGGCGGATTTTACGCTAAACTTAAAGTTTATACCGATTTTTTTCAAAGTAAACTTTGAAGTTGTTGACATTTTGTGCCGATTTTGATAAAATGAAGTCAAAGTTTGATGCCAAAGGGGAAAAAGATGAATCCAATACACACAGGACGCTTTATACGTATACAGCGTAAAAATTTGAATCTTTCACAATCAAAGCTCGCTGAAATGCTTGGGGTTGAGCCGCAGACCGTAAGCAAGTGGGAGCGTGGGCTTGGAATGCCCGATTACGACAACGTGAACAGATTAAGAGAAATTTTCGGCTGCACCTTGTCGGAGATTTTGGAGCCGAGCTTCGACGACGGCGAGGAGATTAGGGATATAGCCCCTGCGGAAGAAAAGCAGACCCTGACAAATCTTCCTATTCTTTATGAAATAATAAACGAGAAAAGCGGAAATGAAAGAATAGAAGACAAAAACGGAAAAACACGGCGGAAAAGCGATTTCGGAGTCTTCGATTTTTTGAAAAAAAGTAAGATTCAGCTTCTTCTTGAAAAAATGTTCGGGTACGAATATGCAAATACGTATAAAGGCAAGTTCCTGTTCAAGGATCTTTTCAAAAAACGCAAAAGGGAAGAGTATGAAACAACCCTGACCCAGGGAATGTTCAAGAACAAAATCAGCCACAACGTCATAGGCATTGAGGCTCCGTGGCTTTATATGCGAGTGCTTTTGTTTATGCTCGTGTGCCTTGGCATAACCTTAGCTCTTGCTTTCATTGGCTCGCCTATGCCTTTTATTATCGTTGGCTCGCTTTTATCCGCTTTGCCGCTTTTGGTTTTTCTGTTTGAATCGAATTTTTCACGAAATCTATCAATTATTGATGTCCTAAAAATGTTCGCCATAGGCGGACTGTGTTCAATACTTATAACGCTTTTGAGTTCGTTTGGATATTGGTTCTGGTATGATTATCCCATTGTTATAACGGCGTTTTTAGCACCGCTTGTTGAGGAGCTTTCAAAGGCGACGCTTGTAGTGATTTTCGTTATAAAATACAAGCCGACAAATATGCTCACAGGTCTTCTTATAGGCTTTTCTGTCGGTGCGGGCTTCAGCTTCTTTGAAAACATCGACTATGGACTTGGTAGCTTATTGTATGACGGCAGCATTGGCTCAATTCTTACAATAATTATACGCACCTTTGGCGACTTTTTTATGGGGCATCACTATTGGACGGGCATATTCGGTGCAATATATGTCTTATTCAAGAAGAAGACAACGTTCAATCTTTTTGATCTCTTGCAGTGGAGGGTTCTGCTTGCACTTCTGTTTTCTATGACTCTTCACGCCGTTTGGAATGCGTCCGGCTTTATAACTATTCCATTCCTTTGGATTTTCCCGGAGCTTTTAGTAGCAATTTTAAGTGTTTCGTCACTTATAATATTGATAAACGTAGGAATCTCGCAGACGAGAATAATGGGCATCTGGGAGGATTACCAGAGCGAGCACGGTGATGAGAAAAAGGATTCGAAAATGCAAGAGGAAGAATACGCAAGCGTATAAGCTTAATTTTAC
>JAZOQA010000037.1:0-2560 GCA_045655765.1 Eubacteriales bacterium
GGACGGACAAATGACAAAAGACAAAAAAATACTTTATTCGATGTCGGCAGGTATTTGTACCGCTCTCCTTTCCTGCCTTTTTATTCCGGCAGAGCTGAGCAGCAAGGCGGTTGCGGCAGCAATATTGATTCCGCTTTGCACCCTCACAGTAATATTGATAAAGAAAAGAAGCACCCCGTCAATAAACAAAGGACAGGTTCTTCTGATAGTTACGGTGTCAGCCTTGCTATATCTTACGCTTTATTACCTGACGGGAATAAAATTCGGATTCTTTTATTCCCCCAAAATTACAACCGAATTATTTTTTAAAAACGTAGTGCCCTTAGCACTTATAATCATTGCTGTTGAAATCATAAGGCGTATAATTCTCGTTCAAGAGAAAAAGGCGGCAAGCATAATGATTTATTTTGCCGGCGTCGCAGCAGACAGCCTGATTTATTCCTCTTTTTTCGGAATAGACAGCTTCGGTAGCTTTATGGACCTTTTCGGTCTTTATATGTTCCCTGCCGTCAGCGCAAATATCTTCTACAACTACATATCGAAAAGATACGGAATATATCCCAACATCGCATTCAAGCTTATAACGGTGCTTCATTCGCATTTCATTATATATAGGAGTGCGCTTCCCGATGCGATGCTTTCGTTTATAAAGCTCATCCTACCGCTCGTTCTCCTTGTTTTCATTGATGCTCTTTTCGAGAAGAAAAGATGCCTTGCAATGCAGAAAAAGAGCAAATGGCGGTTTGTCGGAATGGGTGCTGCTTTGGCATTTATGATTTCACTTGTAATGATTATATCGTGTCAATTCAAGTACGGTATGCTCGTCATTGCTACGGAAAGTATGACCGGAGAAATCAACAAGGGTGACGCTGTTATATACGGCCAGCTCGACGAAGACGACACAGTCGAGGTCGGCGACGTAATAGTGTTTTATAAAAGCGGTGCAAGACTTGTGCACCGTGTAATCGATATTCAGAAAATCAACGGCACAGTACGCTATTATACAAAGGGCGATGCAAATGACGAGGCGGACAGCGGCTACGTCACAGAGAGCAGCATTGTCGGCAAGGTAGAATTCAAGCTCTCATATTTCGGCTACCCCACCTTATGGATGCGGGAGCTTTTCCAATCGACGTAACAGAAGGGAGATTCTTATGTCTGAAACAGAAAAGAAAAAACGAGCCGCCTACCGACGGACAAGAAGGATATGGATTAACGTCCTGCTGGTCCTGACGGTTCTGGTGCTTATTGCTACGGCTGTGTGCGCTCTCATATATCAGCGTATGGACAAAAATCAATACATAGCCTACACGGAGCTTGCCGATACGGATTACACCGTAAAATACAAGAGCAACCCCGATTTTGACTCCTCGGAGGACGTAGACGGCTTCTACTCCGCCCTCGTTGAAAACATCAGAACCGATTTCAGCTATGCTATAAATATGGAATCAGGCGACGTTGAATACGAGTATTCATACCGCATAGATATGGATAGAGAAATAAGGGATAAGGAAGGCAGAGTAATATGGAGCAAGTCGATTCCCTACCGTATCTCTCCCACCTATTCCGCAAAGGGAAGCTCCTTGCAAATCAGGGATGCGGCGGTTATAGACTTCTCAACCTATTATACCGAAACGGCTAATTTTATAAAGCTTTATGAGCTTCAAAACGCCACGGCATACGTGACCGTCACTATGCGTGTTGACGTCATCAGCAAATGTGAGGACTTCCAACAGAGTGATGCAAGCAACAGCTACCTCACCTCGGTCAAGGTTCCTCTTGCAAAGCAGACGTTCGGAATAGACGTAATCGAGCCTGCATCAGATGCACAGAAGAAGATTCTCGCCTGCGACAACAACGATAAATATTTGTTCGGCATCCTTGCTATTGCAGGGCTTGGAACGGACGGCTTGCTTCTTATTATTCTCATCATCTTTGTTCTTGCGACAAGAAACACGGATATAAACTACACAATAAGAGTCAAGAGGATCGTTTCGAGCTACAAATCCTACATACAAAAAATCACCAACGGCTTTGACAGCACAGGATATCAGACCCTGATGCTCAGCAGCTTCAAGGAAATGCTCGAAATCAGGGATACCATACAGTCCCCCATTCTTATGAGTGAAAACGAGGACTGCACACGCACGCAGTTTATTATTCCGACAAGCACGAAGCTCCTTTACGTATACGAAATCAAGGTCGATAATTACGACGAAATTTACGCATCTGCCGTAGAAGATGATTTCGTTCCCGTTGCCGAGGTTGAAATCCCTCCTACCGAGGAAGCTCTCGAGGTCGAAATTGCTCCCGCCGAGGAGGCTCTCGAGGGAACAGAGTCCGAAATCGACGTTGTAAGCTTTGCCGACGAAAGCTCCGAGGATGACCTTTCGGAAGGTGCGTTCAACAGCTCTGATTTCACAAGATACGATTACAGCTTTGAAGCAAGGCTCGCACTCTCCGACGAGGAAACGAGAGCATATTACAGCGAAATCGTCGCTTTTGTAAAATCATACGGCGTAAAGATTTCAAGCAGCTGGAAGCGTGAGAGAATTTATTT
>JAZOQA010000038.1:0-24032 GCA_045655765.1 Eubacteriales bacterium
AAACGGGACTTGAACCCGTACGGTGTAACCACACGCCCCTCAAACGTGCGCGTCTGCCGATTCCGCCACTCCCGCAGAACGCTTTATATTATACACGCTTTTTTGCACTTTGTCAAGGGGTTTTTCAAAAAAGTTTCGGTCTAAAAGCCTAAAAACGAGTTTTTTGTCCTATTGACTTTCGGAAATAAAGAAGAGTATTTAGCATTTCTTACTTTTTTTGCCAAAAAAAGCGAGAGAAAATATCCAAGCAAGATAAAATTAAAAATTACAAACAGGGTAAAATTTAAAATTATAAAACATATTGATTTTTCGCTTTGTTTATTGTATAATATATTCTGTTAGTTTATTGCTTTTTTGAAAGGACGAATATATGAAATACGGAATGCCCACGCTCGTTGAGCTTTCGGGAATAGAGGAATGTGCCGAGCTTGCATACAAGTGCGGACTCGACTTTGTTGAAATCAATATGAGCTTTCCCCAGTATCTGCCGTCTGTGCTTGACAAGGCACGGCTCTCGGAATTGATGAGAGAAAAGGGGATTTTTTATACTATTCACGCAGATGAGCAGCTCAACCCCTTTGATTTCAACCCCAAGGTTTCATCTTGTTATTTTGATGTTATGAGGGACACGATTCGCTTCGCAAGGGAGCTTCAAATCCCCGTTATAAATATGCATCTTCTAAAGGGCGTTTACGTAACCTTGCCCGGGCAGGTGATACTCTTGACGGACGTTTACGGTGAGGAATATTTTCAGCGTGTCCGTGACTTTGTCAGTATGTGTGAGGAGGAAATCGGGGACAGCGACCTCAAAATCTGCATAGAAAACGTGGACTCCAACCCCTTTACTGAAAGCCAGGAAAAAGCACTTGAAATTTTTATGAAGAGTGATAAATTCGCACTTACCCTCGACACGGGCCACGAGCTTTGCCTTGGCGGCAAGGACACTCACGTTTTTGAAAAATATCCAAGCAAGCTCCGTCATATGCATCTTCACGATGCAAGGGGCAAGTCCGCACATCTGCCCCTCGGCACCGCCGACGTCAACGTGCGTGAGAAGCTCTCGCTCCTTAGGGCAGGCAACACCTGCCTCATAGAGGTCAAGACCTCTGAGGGACTGAGAGAGAGCATTGAAAATCTTAGAAAGCTTGGAATTGTTATAGAAAGAAATTAAGTGAGGTGAAACAATGACAAACAAGGAACGTTTCATACAGATTTACACCGAAAAAATCAAAAGAGAGGGTGCTGACAAGCTCCTTGAATATCTCCTATCTCCCGCCTCGGATTTCTTCACAGCTCCTGCAAGTGCGAGATTCCACTCATCCTATGAGGGCGGTCTTCTCGACCATTCGCTCAACGTTTACGATTGCCTCGTCGGGTATCTTGAAAATCCGAGGGTTAAGTCAGTATACGGCTTTGAGTATTCCGAGGAGAGTGTTGCAATAGTATCTCTGCTTCACGACCTTTGCAAGGTCGGAATTTATAAAAAGGGCTTCCGCAACGTCAAGGACGAAAAGGGCACGTGGCAGAGGGTTGACACCTTTGAGTACGACGACCGTCTTCCTTACGGTCACGGTGAAAAGAGCGTATATATCATTTCGGGCTATATGAAGCTCACCCGTGAGGAGGCATTTGCAATTCGCTATCATATGGGATACTCCTCAACGGAGGATCCGAGAAACGTCTCCTGTGCATTTGAGATGTTCCCACTTGCCTTTGCACTTTCTACCGCCGACAGCGAGGCGACCTATTACCTTGAATCAGACAAATATAAAAATAAATAAAGAGGATATAAAAATGAAACTTAAAAGAATTATTACCCTTATTCTTGCAACCGTAACCCTCGGTGCGGTGATGCTCGGTGCCGTTTCCTGCGGAAATGACGAATTACCCGAGGGTCTTGTAATCGACTGCAACAACACCAAAAAGTCGATGTCCTATATGAGTCCCTATACCTACGAGGAGTTTTATGACTTTGAGGTTGAGGGCACTATAACAATCGACGTAAAGGTAGTCACGGAGGCGGGCGGCTTCGGTGCGGCTATATACCCCAAGGATCTTTACAAAAAGGGCATTGACGTTGAGACTATTTCCGTCTATTTCCTGACTATTGAGGAAAATGACGGCGTATATCAAGCAGTTGTAACAAACGGCGGCAAAACCGAAACCGTAACCCTCGAGGGTGACTATACCGACACAATCACACTTGCCTCAGACGGCGAGTATGTTCTCCGTGTAAAGGGTGCCGCACATAAGGGCAGCTTTAAATTCGATTGGTAATATAAAAAGCGGAGCAAAAACACGCTCCGCTTTTTTTGCTTTGTGACAGTAATTTCTTTGCCCGTTTTTGGATTATTATATAACAGACGAGACAATATTCGTTATTGGAAAAGTGCTTAAAATTTGTGCATTTTGCACAAAGAGGTTGGTGCTGTTGTTCACAGAGTATCCACATTCACGAATTTTAACTATTATTTTCAAAAATGTTGACAAATGATGAATTTGGTGCTATAATATCATTGAAGTTGATTTTAAAAATCAATTAACAAAAATAATTATGGAGGTTTCAGAAATGGCAATAGCAGGTCTTATCCTTGGTATCGCAGCTCTCGTTCTTGCTTGGTGGGGAATTACTTCTCTTGTAGCTCTTCCCGTAGCTATCGTTGGTCTCGTTCTTTCCGCAAAGGCAAAGAAGGCAGCTCCCAGCGGCGTTGCAACTGCAGGCGTAGTTATCGGTATCATCGCAGTAATCCTTACCGCGATCACCTTCTTCACTTGCGGTATCTGCACTATCTGCACTATGTGTGCAGCAGACGCAGCTGCAGATGCTGTAAACGGTATTGCAGGATCTATCTAATTCTCCGGAATACATAAAGGCGGTCGTAGGCTTGTGCTTCCTGCCGCCTTTTTGTTTTCTCTTTTTACTTAAGACGTCTTGGCTTTCTTTTTTGCCAATTTCAGATATAAATTTAAAAATTAAAGGATTAAAAAAATGATACCATATATTACTCTCGGTGAGCGAATGATTCCTATGTACGGCATTTGCTGTACTCTTGGAATTGTTGCCGCCGCACTTGTCGGACTCATACTTATGAGAAAGCGTGGAATTTGCTTTGCTGACCTTGTGCTTTCCGCTTGCTCGGCACTTACGGGCGGTCTTATTGGAGCAAAGCTCCTTTTCTTCATCGTTTCCTACGAATGGGTTGCCCATACGTTTGCAACTATGTCCTTTGGCGAGGCACTGCTGTCTGTTATGGCAGGCGGATTTGTCTTCTACGGAGGTCTTATCGGCGGAATTGTCGGACTTCTCCTTTTTGTGAAAATAGAGAAGTGCAATTTTTGGGATTTCTTTGAAATGTACGCAGTGTTCGTTCCTCTTGCACACGCCTTTGGCAGAGTGGGGTGCTTCTTTGCGGGCTGCTGCTACGGAATAGAATATAGCGGCTTCCCCTCGCATACATATCCTGCAAACGATTGGTATCTTGCAAATATGCCGCACGACAAAATCGGAGTGTCGCTCCTCTCCGTTCAGCTTATAGAGGCGACGTGTCTGCTTCTTCTCTTTGCGGTCCTCTTCATTTTGCATCAGAAATCGTATAATCTGAGAGGACTTACAGTTGTCGTTTATGCCGGAGCATATTCTGTCATACGCTTTGTTATCGAGTTCTTCCGTGGCGACAAGGTGCGTGGCTCTGCGTTCGGCATCTCGACCTCGCAAATCATCAGCCTTTTGGTGTTTGCGGCGGCTGTCGCAATCGTGATTTTGATGATTTTGCACGCCAAAAAGAAAAAAGCGGCGAAAGAGAGCAATCCGAATAAATAAAAAGCAAAGCGATCGGGCATAACCTCGGTCGCTTTGCTTTTTTGTATCTGTTTAAAATTTAACGCATCTCATCCTCAATTATGTAGGGCAAATCAATGGGCGTTGCGAGGTTTGACACGAGCTTTGTGAAAAATCTGAATGCTAATTTAGATTCCGAAAACACGTCGTTTATTTCAGAGCGTGTCTCCCGTCCGTCCTTATCTGTCATTTTTATTTCAATACAGTAGAGTGTCAAGCCGTAGCACGCAACCATATCACTCTCGTGCGACGAAAGCCTGTAGGTGTAAACGGCACCGTCCAATTCTCTTGTCTCTTCTCTTATAATTGTTTTTGCATCAGCTTTCATACTTGCCATTTCCGTCACTTCTCCTTTTTCTTTTTATTATTTAACCGACTTATATTGTACTACAATTTTAAAATCCTTGTCGTTAATATTTTGCCGTCGAAAAAAGAGCTGAATTATCGTTAAGTGACATCTATTGCAAAAATTGTTTTATATATGAAAAAACGCCCCAATATGTTTCTTTTTGGAGCGTTTTTATGTTATTTATTAATACAAAAGAAATGGGAAAAACATTAGAAAAAATATAAAAATGACAGAAAAAAATGAAAAATATCACTCTTTCTGACTTTTTGACACAAAGAAAGCAAGAAACGCAATCCAAATTCCGGATTTATATATCACAAAGCTCAATTTCCGCCTCTGTGTTTATCTTTCCGTCCTCTCTTACAGTTCTGAAATAGTAAAGCCCCTCCTTTGTGTGCGTGCCGAAAACGGTGAGATGCTCGCCCATCGGAGCTTCATTTGAGTAAGAGATGGACATTGTGCGTATTCTCTTACCCTCGAGGGGCAGGAAATTCGAGTACATATCGGGATAGCGAGTATTGTTCATATGTCTGTTTTGGTCGGTGTCGCCGTAGTTTACGGTATATGTGCCAAGCCTTGTAAGCTCAGTAGGCAGCACAATGTGATTGAGTGTGAGGGCAAGAGGATCCTCGGTTGTAAGCCCCAGCTCTATATCGTTTACACGAACGAGCGAGTGATTTTCCGTATCTATAAGCGCCCAAACGGAAGCGGCTCTGCCTATTTCTTCGCCGTCTCTTTCAAGCGAGTAGCAGCGTAAAAAGCTGTATCCTCTGCTATGGCAGGGAAACGAGATAGCCATAAGCTCGTCGTAAGCTCTGACAGTCTTGTCAAATTCCATTTTAATCCTGCTTAAAATAAACGCACGGTTCTTTTCCTTCAGCCTGTCGTAGGAGTGGCCGTTTTCCGTAAGCTGGCTTTGAGCGGCAGTCTGTATATACCTCATAAGCGAGGAAAAACGTGCAACACCGTTAAAGTCAACGTCGTGCACGTCTACTGTTACTTTTGTTCTGAAAACAGACATAAGACACCTCTATCTTCAAATAATATATATTAATTATACCACGATTTTCTCTGTTTGTCACTCTTTTTTTTAAAAATTATGTGAATATTTACAAAACATATAGAATTTTTTTATATTGTGTGCTACAATAAAATAAAAGTGTTTTTAAAGTGAGGATTTTCAAATGACCGTTATAACCAAAGACAATTTTAAAGCCGAGGTTGAGGAGCACGAGGGTCTTGTCGTAATCGACCTCTTTGCTACCTGGTGCGGACCTTGCCGTATGCTTGCTCCCGTGCTTGATGAAATAGAGGCGGAGTACCCCGACGTAAAGTTCTGTAAAATCAACGTTGACGAGGAGCCTGAGCTTGCACGCACGTTCCGTGTAGAGAGCATTCCTATGCTCGCCTTTGTCAAGAACAACACCTTTCTTGATATGTCCTTAGGATATGTTCCAAAGTCGAATATCGTAAAGCTGATAGAAGAGCATAAGTGATATGAAAATAAGATTTAACGAAGACAAAGAGGTAGTCAGGGCAGTCAAGGAGGGCTTAAAGCGTACGGGCGGCTATTGTCCGTGCAGACGAGAGCAAACCGAGGAAAACAAGTGTATGTGCCGTGAATTTAAGGAGCAGATTGCTGACCCCGAATTCGAGGGATATTGCCACTGCTATCTTTACTACAAGGAAAAATAACTGAAATTCGGAGCGGATTTTGTCCGCTCCTGTTCTTTTTACTTTCGTTTTGACACAGCGTGGGTGCTTTTGTAGATATTTTAAGAAATCTTCACGTCTTGTAAGTATTGATGAGGCTATACAAATGTGGTATAATTTACCAAAAAACAAAACGGACGGTAAAAGAATGAAAAGGATTTGTAAGCTCTCTACTTTTTCGGCTATGACAATGCTCCTCTTTGTGTTTTTATGCTCATTTTCAGCATCAGAAGAGCAAATAACGCCTGTACAGTACAAAATAGTGCAGGACAGCGAGGAATATTTACTGATCCCCAAGGATGGTGGGACAAGCATTTCTTCGTTTTCTTCATTGAATGACGCACTTTCATCACTCCCCCTCGCTTCGGAGGTGTTATTTGAAGACGTAAGGTGCGATGAGGAGGTGAGAATTAGCTCATCATTGACTTTTTCTGGGTCGCTTTCCTTTGATGGCACTGCTTCCTTAACTGTTGAGGCGGAGGGTGTGCATTTTTCCTCTTTTGACCTGAAATTTAACACGGGTTGCGTGCGTATAAGGACAGGAACGTTAAATATGTCCTCGGGAAGTATATTTTCGAGTGGTGTCGCACTTCTTCAGGATTACAGTGAATCGAGCCTTTTTGTAATGAATGGGGGAAGCATAGAAAGCACAGGAAAAGAGACGGCATTTATTCTTTCAAGGGGCACGGCTCGAATATTAGAGGGAAATATTCGCACCCTCGGAGAATATTCGATAGAAAACGGCGGTGATTTGACCCTCGGACGCTCCGTTTTGCTCGAATCCTCCCGTTATTCCTTCTATACAAGCCGTGCTGTGTCGCTCTTCGGCGAGGGACGCCCGGAGTTTAAAATCAAATACGGAAAGGTAATAGAATACGGGAGTATGAATGAAATTTTCCTCTCCTGTATTGATTCCGACCTTGCTTGGATCAGCGCTTTTGACTCTGATGAAAACGAAATGCACCTGCGTTATTTCGAGAACAGCGATTTTTCCGAGGAAGAGTGCTTTATAGGGGTTCACAGTTCTATCAAAATTACCTTCAAGGACTGCGAGGACACCGTTTTTGAATACGGAGCAGTAAAGGATTTTATTATAAAATCACCAACCCCAAGGCAAAAGCGAGGCTTTTACTTCGACGGCTGGTATCTCGACCCCGAGCTTTGCGAGCGTTTTAATTTCGATTACGCCTTTTCTTCGGACACGGTTTTGTATGCGAAATATTCATTGTCAAAGCCCGAGTTTTCGATTTCTCCTTTGAATTTCGTATATGACGGCACACCGCATTTTTTGACGCTCGACGCTATCTCTCACCCTCTTTCGGACGAGGGAATTTTCATCATAGAATGGTATTTTAACGGTGAGTATATTTCAACGGGGGAGAGCGTAGCGCTACGGTCGGTTTCCGACTCGGGACAGTATAGCTGTAAAATAAAATTCTTGTATGGAAGACACACCTCATACGCCGAAGCTCCGAGTGTCGAGGTGAGGATTGACAAGGAATCTGTAAGTCCGCCAAATATCCCACCCCTGTATTATAACAAAGAGGCACAAGTCCCCAAAATTCAGAACAGCCTCCTTTATACCTACGAATGTGAAAGCGGGGTTGACACAGGTATTTATAAGGTATATTTTACGCTCGTAGACCCGCAAAATTACAAGTGGGAGACAGGCGAAGACGCTTGCCTTATGACGAGCTTTGAAATAAAACAAGCAAAAAATGAGTTTGTTGGCGAAATTTCTGTTTTTGACACATATTTCTTAGCAGAAAACACGTTCTTTGCAAAATCAAAATTCGGAAGCGTTCGCTTTGAGTATTATTTAAAGGGAGAAAACACACCTCTTTCAAAGCGTCCTGACACCCCCGGAGACTACCTTGCCGTGGCAGTGGTTGACGGTACAGAAAACTACTCGTCCTTACGCTCTCAGCCTGTTGCTTTTTCCATTCTTACAGAGCGTGCCGTTGGCATATCCTTGGTGTCGCAGCCTACTAAAACCGAGTACCTTGCTTTTGAAAAATTTGACCTGTCGGGGCTTTCTGTTCGTATAGATTATGACAGCGGGCGAAAGGAATTTTTGAATTCCAATGCTTTGAATATAACATATCAGACAGCCGAGAGCTTTCGCTTTGGAGACACAGCCGTTCTCGTTTCTTCACACGGTCTTACGCTGTCGCTGTCTGTAAGCGTTCAAAGAATCTCTTACGACACCTCGGGCTTTTCCTTTCTTGATGCTGTGTGCGTTTATGACGGGGAAGAGCATTTTCCGACGCTCCTCGGACAGATGCCCGTCGGACTTGACGGTGTAGGGCTTGAGTATTCCTTTTCCTCGGGTGCGACCCACGTGCTTGACGGAGAGGTTTTTGTCACGGTGACGTTTTTTTCAAAAAGCGAGAATTATACAGTGCCTGAGCCTCAAATTTGCAAGGTTGAAATTACTCCTAAGCCGATTTCCTTGACGTGGGAGGGGGCTGAATTTGTCTATGACGGCACACCGAAATGTCCGAACGCCGTGTCGCTTGAGGCTCCGATTTCCGTTTTTGCTGAAGCTGTGAATGCGGGTGAATATATCGCGCTCGCCGTGGGTGAAAATGCGGATTTTTATATCACAAACCCCGAATTTGTCTTTGTAATCAAAAAGGCTCAAAACTTTTTCACCGAAATACCATTTGTCGGGGATATCTTCGAGGGCTATGAAATGTCCTGTGACGGTGCTGCTTATTTTGGTGAAATCGAATTTTTGTTCTACAAGGACGAAGCACTTTCTGAAAGGATAGATCCACGTACTCCCGGCGTATATTATGCGGTAGCATACGTACCCGAAAGCAAAAATTTTCTTTCGCTTACGTCTGAGGCTATGCACTTTTCCATTGTTGCCGTCGTTCCTACCGCTTTAAGAGCGGAGCTTTTTGGCAATTACCGAGCATTTGATACGCTTTCTCCCTCCGATTTTAAGGCTTGGCTCGTATATAACGACAAAAGCGAAGAGCTGCTTTGCGGTGGGGATGTTGTTGTCACATACCAAAACGGAGAAACGCTTTTGGCAAATGACAAAAGTGTGCGTCTTTCATACGGCGGATTTTATACCTGCTTGCCTATTGAGGTATCAAAGGCGGAGCACTGTCTTGATTTTGTGAAGTGGGCGGGGCTTTTACACGTTTATGACGGTGAGGAAAAGCACGCAACTCTTGTTGGGCTGCCTGACACGCTTCGACTTCTCAAAATAGAGGGCGGAGTCGGAACAAATGCGGGTGAATATGCGGTGCGTGCCTATTTTGATTACGATTTTGAAAATTACGAGCCACCGTCAGTTACTGATGCTGTAATGGTGATTGAGCGTGCGAAAGTACCGCTTCCGAAAATCCCCTCCGTCACTTATAACGGAAAAGAGTATTTTCCGAAATCGGAAGACGAGCGTTTTGAGTACAGTATGGAGACCTTGGCGAAAAATGCGGGTGAATATTTCGTAACGGCAACTCTTATAGATTCCGAAAATTACGTCTTTGAAAACGGTGATAGAATTGCTGTTTGCTCCTTTTCGGTGCTGCCACGTGAAATTTTGGTTAAGGTAGATGACGTGACGGTTTATCTTTGGGAGAGCTATAAGCACCCGAGAGTGGAGTTTGTCGGCGATTTTCTTGACGGAGACGAGCCGAAGTATGAATACTATACTGACGGTGAAAGAGTAGGGGTTAGAGTAAGTCTTGCAAACTATGTTTTTACTGTCGAAGAGGGGAAAATTATAAGCTCTAATCTCCCATCTCCCGAGGCTCGCTCGTATTTGTTTATCGTGCTTCTTTTGCTGATTTTGCTCGTTCTTTTAATTGTAGTGTCCGTCCTTATGAGACACAGAATTTCATTTCATATTGCGGCAATACGCTCAAGGCATAATCTTTCTTCAGGTGCGACATCCGTAATACCGATAGATGCAAACGGCGGCAATAATACGGACACAACCGATGATGCGGATATATCAAGTGAGCATCTTGAGGCATTTTCCACACCTCTTGATATGAAGCGAGCGGACTCCCTTATAAGCAATTCTCTAGCAAGAGAGCTTGTTGACTCGGACGGCGGAGCTGTTGAAACTGTAGGAAAGCGTCGAGGAGTTATAAATGTAGACACTCTTGCTTATAACTTCGGTGCAGGAGAGCGTATAGACATCAACGTCCTAAAGGCAAAAAATCTTATTCCCTATGACACCGCATATATCAAGGTGCTTGCAAGGGGAGTAATAGACAAGCCGCTGTTCGTATATGCAAACGATTTCAGCTTGGCGGCGGTGAAAATGCTTGCCCTCACAGGCGGACGTGCTATTAAGGTAACTACCGTAAAAATTAAGTCACCAAGGCAATAATGCAAAAAAACAAAACAGGCTCTTAATTTGTCGAAAGTCCTACTTGATTTTTCTCACAAATTATGCTAAAATATTGAACTGTAAATGTTCTTTATTTTTCAGTATTTTATAAGCCGAAAGAAAATAAAAAAAGCGGCGCAGTATTTTTCTGCGTCGTTTTTTAATAAGAGAGGACCGAATTATGCCTCGGATTATTTATAAATCAAAAAATGCGGTAGTTATAGTAAAGCCCGTGGGTATGCCCTCGCAGTCCGACCCGACAGGTGACAAGGATGCGATGACGGCAACCTCGGAGAAGCTTGCTCTGATGGGAGAGCCTGATGCCCTTTGGCTCGTCCACCGCCTTGACAGAACCGTTGGCGGTGTTATGGCGTTTGCAAGGACGAAGACTGCCGCTGCTATTTTGACCCGTGCTATTACGGAGGGGAAATTTGAGAAAGAATATTTTGCGGTCATAGAGGGCAGGGGCGAGGGCGGAACGCTCCGTGACTATATTTATAAGGACGCATTAAAATCAAGGGCAATCATTACTAAGGATGCGGAAAAACGCAGTGCAAAGCTTGCTGAGCTTGAATATACGCCCCTTGCCACCTTCACGACGGAAAAGGGCGAGCGTACACTCGTGCAGGTTAAGCTCATTACAGGTCGTTTTCATCAAATCAGGGTGCAATTTTCCCAAAGAGGTCTTCCGCTTGTCGGCGACGGAAAGTACGGCAGCACAGATAAAGGATCTCGCACGCCCGCTCTTTTTTCCCACTCCTTATCCACGGCAGAAATATGCGGCGGAAAGAAAATAACGGCTACCCCACCCCTAAATGAGTACCCGTGGTCGCTGTTTGAAGAAGAAAAATACAATCTGTGAAGAGGCTGAAAATGACAGAAAAGCTATATTATAAGGACGCATATACCAAGGAGTTTTCTGCGACGGTGCTGTCCTCCTCCGAGTGTGATGGGAGCTTCGACGTAGTGCTTGACAAAACCGCATTCTTCCCCGAGGAGGGCGGTCAAAGCTCCGACAGAGGATATATAGGCTCATCTTATGTTTTTGACGTCAAGGAAACGGAGGGAGTTATACATCATTTTTGCTCCTCTGCGGTACCTGTGGGCACACTTGTTGAGTGCAAACTCGATTTTGACGAGAGATTTGAAAAAATGCAGTGTCATACGGCAGAGCATATACTCTGCGGAATAATACATAAGCTCTACGGCTTTGAAAACGTTGGCTTCCACCTCGGTGATGATGAGGTTGTATTCGACGTCGGAGGCATACTCACACGTGAGCAGCTCGACGAGGTCGTAACGCTTGCCAACCGTGCGGTCTTTGAAAACCGTAAAGTCACGGCACGCTTTCCGGGGGCGGACGAGCTTTCCGTGCTTGAATATCGCTCAAAGCTTGATTTGACCGAAAACGTTCGTATAGTAAGCGTGGACGGCTACGACAGCTGTGCTTGCTGTGCTCCGCACGTGAGCTATACGGGCGAGATAGGTCTTATATCGGTCATAGATTTTCAAAAGCACCGTGGCGGCACGAGAATTTTTATGCTTGCAGGCAGGCGTGCCGAGAGGGATTATAAGGAGAGATGTGACGTTGCAAGGCGTATATCTGCCCTTACCTCGGAGCCGCAGAAAACGATAGACGAGGCAGTAAGAAGACTCGCACTTGAAAACGAAAGATTAAAGAGTGAGCTTAAAGCCGCAAGGCTTAAAGAGGCACAGCTGCGTGCGGAATTGATTGAGCCGACGGAGAAAAACGCAGTTGTGCTGATTGACGATTTTGGGATTCCCGAGCTTATAGCTATGGCAAACGTCGCCCTCGAGAGGGTCGGCGGTGTCCTCGTTTTACTCTCGGGCGAACAGATGAATTACAAGTACGTCATTGCATCGAAAACGGTGAATTTAAAGGAAAGAGCAGGACAGATTAACTCGGCACTCTCGGGCAGAGGCGGAGGCAAGCCCGAGATGATTCAGGGTTCCTTTTCCACAACACTCTCGGAAATAAAGAGATTTTTTGAAAAATAAAAAGACCGACCCCGTGAGGCACAGTCTTTTTGGTATCTTTAATTGAATTTTAAAACGAGGTCCGACTTTGTCGGCTTTAATTGCGTCAGCTTGATTCCCGCCGCACAGAGCATTCTTTTTGATGCGAGCGTGGACGGCGTTGTTGCGTATTTGTCCGAGAGGTATACGACCTCCTTAATTCCGGCTTGAATTATTGCCTTTGCACATTCGTTGCAGGGGAAAAGACCGACGTAAAGCACAGAGCCCGAAAGCGACTTGCCTCTTGCATTAAGTATGGCATTAAGCTCTGCGTGTACGACAAACTGATACTTCGTTTCACCAAGTGACTCGTCTCTGTTCCAAGGGAATTCATCATCGGAGCAGCCTTGGGGAAAACCGTTATATCCCGTTGCCAAAATTCTGTTCTGGTCATCTACTATGCACGCACCGACCTGCGTGTTTGGGTCCTTTGAACGCTGTGCTGCAAGGAGAGCAACTCCCATAAAGTATTCCTCCCAGCTTATGTAACCCTCTCTTTTCTGTGCCATAAAAGCAACCTCCAACGTTTATTAAACCTATTCTAACACATAAAATTCTCCGTGTCAACACCAAAATCTCAAATACACGGACAAAAAAGGAGACCTATGCCGTATACACAATGTACTCTTTGCGCCCGCCGTTGCGGCATAGACCGCACAAGGGGTGAGGTCGGATTTTGCAAAATGTCATCAACCCCATACGTCGCAAGAGCTGCTCTTCATATGTGGGAGGAGCCGATAATTTCAGGTGAATGCGGATCGGGCACGATATTTTTCTCAGGTTGCTCGCTTGGTTGCATTTTCTGTCAGAATGCTCAAATTTCACGTGGAAAATCGGGCATTGCCGTGAGTGCCGAGCGAATTTCGGAAATGATGCTCGACCTTATGAAAAAAGGAGCGCACAATATCAATTTTGTAACACCTACGCACTTTGCCCCCACCGTGCGTGATTCAGTTACTCTTGCAAGAGGTAAAGGACTTAATATACCCATCGTATATAACACAGGCTCGTACGATACGGAAGATACTATAAGGCTTCTTAACGGGACTGTCGACGTCTATCTTCCGGATTTTAAATATTTTCGCTCAAAAACCGCAAAGAGCTATTCCTATGCTCCCGATTACCCGAGTGTCGCAAGGGCTGCGATTGCCGAAATGGTTCGTCAGCGTCCGACTTGCATTATAGAGGACGGAATAATAAAAAGCGGAGTTGTCGTGCGTGTTCTTTTGCTCCCCGGTCATCTTGCCGAGGCAAAGCTCACAGTTCGATATTTGCTTGATACGTACGGAGACGATATTTATATCAGCCTTATGAATCAATATACACCGATTAGCGGTATGAAGCCGCCGCTTGACAGGCGTGTCACGCATAAAGAGTATGAGGAGCTTGTCGAATACGCAATTTCCAAAGGGCTTACGCAAGGCTTCACCCAAGAATGGGGCACAGCACAGGAGAGCTTTATTCCGCCCTTTGACAATACGGGGGTTATTTAAAAATAAAATCAAATAAACTTTTAACAAGTAAAACGGAGGCACAGCTTGCTGTGCCTCCGTTCGTTTTAATTCGGTTAATTCATAAATGCATCAGTTCTTTTTATTTTGCAATTTCGCTCGTTTTATCTCCTTGTCACGCAAGCGATAAAATTTTGAGCGACGCTTTTTAATTATAACGGTGTAAACTGCAAAAATCAGTATAACACCGACAAGAATACCGCTGACAACGTGTACCCACGTTTCGGTAGAGCCGTGAATCTTCAGCTCCTCCCAAATCGAGTTGACGTGACGTTGTATCTCGGGGGTGAAATTACGGTAATACGGGTCATAGGAATAAGTGCCGTTGCCCGTCGTTCCGTAAAGAATGTCAATGATGTAGTCGTCGTCCATTTCGCTGTCGTAAAGCTCATTGTACTCGATGTATTCGGGCTTGTAAACTGCGGGGGAGGGGACATCCGCTCCGTATCTGTTGTATACGTAAAGGCTCGGAGATGCGTATCCGAGATAGAGAGCGTTTGCTACGGCAGCCTCGGGAGAGAGCATAAAGTTGATGTATTCGAGTGCGATATCGGAATTTTTTGCATTTGACGGAATGCACATTGCATCAACAAAGATGTTTCCGCCCTCTTCGGGATAGTAAAAGCCGAGCTGCTCATCGTTTTCGGGATCGTCGTCCTCGTAAAGAGTGAAGAGCATATTTACGAAATCTCCTGCAAAATAAGGAGCAACGGCCGTTGATTTGCCCGTCATCATATCGAAGATTTCATCGTTTGCATAGCCTTGGAGCAGTGGCTTTTGAGCTTTAAGAAGCTCAAGTGCCGCATTCCAATCATCCACGTTCTCTGAGTTTACGTCGATGTTCTTCCAATACATTGCCGAGCCAAATGCATCTCGGGGGTTGTTGAACTGAAGAATTTTGCCCTTGTACTTTTCATTCCAAAGCAAATCCCAGCTTCCAAGGTCATCCTCGTCGACCATATCGGTGTTGTAAATTATTCCTGTTCTTCCGTAGGTGTATGCTACGGAGTAGAGGTTATCAGGGTCATACGGACGGCTTATATAATCGGGGTCAAGAGTGTTAAAATAGTTTGTCTCACTCTTGAGATTTGCCCAATCGAGCTTTTGTATCATTCCCTCGGAAATGAGCTTTTCAATCATATAATCGGATGGGAAGATTACGTCGTAAGTTCCCGAGCCGCTGTAAAGCTTGTTGTAAAGGTCCTCGTTTGTAGGGTAGGTGGTGTAATTCACCTTTACCTTAATATCTCCGTATTTCTTCGAGAGGAAGGTGTTGAAATACTTTTCAAACTCTTTGTTTGTGTCGTATGTGTCTGCCTTTCCGTCGGAAATATATTCACCCCAGTTGTAAACGTTCAGCGTTATCGTGTCGCCGGGCGAGCGTGCTTCTTTATCGGGTGCACCGCACGATACAAGAGCAATTATAAGCAAAAGCGACATTAAAATTGCGGCAGAAAGCTTTTTCATTTTTTCTTACCTCCTGCGTGCTTAACGCTGTGCTTACCTTTTCTCATATTGGAAATAAGCAGGAGTATAAACACCGTAACCACGATAATTGTGGAAAGTGCGTACATATCGGGAGTAACCTTTCTCTTTGTCATCGAGTAGATGAGAAGAGGCAGGGTCTGGAAATTAGACGAGCCTACGAAATAAGAGATTACGAAGTCGTCAAGAGAGAGCGTGAACGCCATAATCATACCGGAAATAACACCCGGCATAATGTTAGGCAGCTTCACCTTAAAGAACGCCTGAACGGGGGTGCAGCCGAGGTCGAGTGCCGCCTCGGAGAGAGAGTCGCCAAGCTCCGTTATTCTCGGCAGAACCGAAAGAATTACGTAAGGCAGACAGAACGTCACGTGTGCTATTAGCATAGCCGCAAAGCCGATGCTCTCGTACTCTATTTTCAAAATTCCCGCCACGGCAACGAAGAAGAGCATCATCGACATACCCGTAACTATATCGGGGTTCATCATCGGGATATTCGTAACCGAGGTGACGGAGCTTTTGAAAAGCTTGCTTCTCATTTTGTAGATTCCCTCTGCCGCCGCAGTTCCAATTACAGTGGAGATGAGGGATGAGAGCGTAGCAAGCAACAGTGTGTTTCCAAGGGCACTGAAAACCTCCTCGGAGGAGAAAAGCTCCTTGTACCAGCGAAGACTGAAGCCTTGAAAGAGTGCTGTGCTTCCTGTTTTGTTAAAGGAAAAAAGAATGAGCGTGAGAATAGGAATGTAAAGAATTGCAAATATAAGGCAGATGTATATACGCCAACCGTATTTTTTCATACTATCATACCTCCGTCCTCATTATCTGCGTCGGAGAATTTATTCATTATCGCAAGAGAGATAAGAATAAGTATCATCATAACGAGTGAGATTGCCGCACCCGTGTTTCTTGCTCCGCTTAGGAACTGTCGCTCGATTGTATCACCTATAACCTCGAACGTTCCTCCGCCTAACTTTTGAGATATGTAAAACGTGCTGATGCAGGGGACGAGAACCATTGTCACGCCAGAAATTATACCGGACCTTGACAGTGGAAGAATAACCTTAGTCATAACCTTTATCGGACTGCAGCCAAGGTCGCTTGCCGCCTCCCACATATGCTTGTCTATTTTTGAAATACAGGTATAAATCGGAAGCACCATATAGGGCAGGAAATCATATACCATACCGAAGATTACAGCTCCCTTTGTTCCTATAATATGGAAATTTGTTCCAAGCAGAGTGTTCAAAAAGCCTCCGTCGTTCAGAATTGCCATAATTGAGTAGGTTCTGATGAGAAGATTAGTCCACATTGGTAGCATCAAAAGCATAATGAAGAGCTTTTGATTTTTCGGCTTTGCTCTTGCTATTGCATAAGCGAGAGGATAACCGATAATAAGACAAATACAGGTTGCAATTATCGCAAGCTCAAGAGAAATTAAGAAAATCGGAAGATAATCCCGAAGTGCCACTATGTTCCAAATCGAAAAGCCTCCCTCCGCATCGGTAAAGGCATAATATACGACAATCAAAAGCGGCAGAACAA
Organism: Eubacteriales bacterium; assembly: GCA_045655765.1. GTDB lineage: Bacteria > Bacillota > Clostridia > Oscillospirales > CAG-272 > UBA1740. The sequence continues at coordinate 16,830 of JAZOQA010000038.1, forward strand.
TGAAGAGTACCGCCCAAAAAATGTGCGGTGCCGCCGAAATTGAATGCATAATCGACCGTTTCTTTTTCATTTTTTGTATTTATACACCGAAAACGCCAAAAAATACAGCGTCTCTTTCTTTAAAATTCTTCGACAGCGTCTGCGTCGGAAATGTAGTCCATCTCGTCGGAGAAGGACGAGTAGTCACCGAATTTGCCGGAATACTCGGATTTCTTCATAATATGAATTGCATCAGGCTCGATATAAATACCGATTGTTGCCTCGGGAGCAACGTAATCGGTGGACTGAATCATCCACTTGAAGCCCTTGATGTCAACTATGATTTCGTAATGCACGCCCTTGAATGTGACGCTTGTTACCGTTCCTGTCAGCATACCCTTGTCGGGTGCGACAACGTCAACGTCCTCAGGGCGGATTACAACGTCCACAGGCTCATTCTTCGCAAAGCCTCCGTCAACACACTCAAAGATATGAGATGCGAGCTTGACACGCTTGTCCTCAAGCATTATTCCGTCAATGATGTTACTCTCGCCGATGAAATCTGCGACAAATGCGTTCTTAGGCTCGTTGTAAATATCCGTGGGAGTGCCTATTTGCTGAATCTTTCCGTCTGCCATAACCACGACGGTGTCAGACATAGAAAGAGCCTCCTCTTGGTCGTGAGTAACGTATATAAAGGTTATTCCTATCTGCTGCTGAATGCTTTTAAGCTCGTTTTGCATATCCTTACGCAGCTTTAGGTCAAGTGCGCCGAGCGGCTCGTCAAGCAAAAGCACCTTGGGGTGGGAAATAAGCGCTCTGGCAATGGCAACTCTTTGCTGCTGACCGCCCGAGAGCGTGCTGACACTCTTGTTTTCAAATCCGGACAGTTCAACCATCTTCAGCATTTCCGTAACCTTTTCTTTTATCGTATCCTCTTTCATTTTCTTTAAACGAAGAGGGAAGGCTATGTTTTCATAAACGTTAAGATGCGGGAACAAGGCATACTTTTGAAAAACGGTATTTATTTGTCTTTTATACGCAGGGACTGAGCTGATCTCCACTCCCTCGAAGTAAACCTCTCCTTCGTCAGCCTGCTCAAAGCCGCCTATTATACGAAGCGTGGTGGTTTTTCCGCAACCTGATGGGCCGAGCAGGGTAATGAATTCGCCGTCTCTTATGTAAAGGTTCATACAATCTATTACCTTTTCCTCGGAATCATAGGATTTTGAAATCCCCTTCAACTCAATGAGCTTTGCCATTTTCTTAAAATCTCAGATCCTTTCTTACAGCGAGCAGCGTCGCCTTTTTTGTCAATATCAGTCGTTTTTGCAATATATTCATTGTCGAATGCATTATATCAAAAATAAATCTTAAATGCAATAGTTTTTGAAATATTTTTTTGATTTTTTTTGGAGTTATTCGTGATTAATCGAAATTATCCGTGATTTTTCCAGCATAAATGTGCGTTTTTCTCGTTTTTTCTCTCGAAATCTCTCGAAATCTCTGTTATTCTCGATTTTGTTTGAAAAGGGAGCTTTTGGTTATTTCAGTTAGTAAATAAAAGAAAAAGAGGAAGAAAAACCAATAACCCTCGTCAATTTTTTCTATAAAATACAAAGCCATAAACGTAAAGGTGCAAACCGTTAAAAACGAAAAAGTCTCAATTATACTTATAAAGAAATTTTCCTTGCTGCTCTTGCCGGCAAGAGCAATGAGAATAGCATATCCGTCAAAGCCCTTCACAGGCAGTAGGTTGGATAGGGCGGTGACGAAATTTACTACTGCAAACGTAATGTAGGCATCTAGGGACAAAAGGCACAGCGGAAGAGAAAAACAAACGAGTAGAAGATTTGAAAGCGGACCGGCGGCAGCACATAGAATATCCGTGTTGTATGAAGAATGTGCGGCAATCTTTATTCTGAAGCCCGAAAGCACCGGACGTATAGCGGAGTGCCCTATACCGCTCATAAAAATAGCCGCCTTGTGGCCGCATTCGTGTACTGCTACGGCTATAATAGTGGATGATGCGGCATAAGGTGTATCAAGGGCAAAAATCATAAGACCCCAAAAAATCAAGGGTAAAATAAATATAATTACTCTAAACAAAAATGTAATAATCTTCAAAATTTTGTTATTATGCATAAAAAACCGCCCCAAAAAATGTGTAAAAGGTAGAAAAACTAAAACCTTGCCGATTTCTATTGTGTTTTTTTTGTTAATATGATATAATGGTATTGCCAAATTAATAGGGTTATACCCAAAAAGGAGTTTAAGTATGAAAAAATTACTTCTCTTGCTGTTGGCACTTTGTCTTATCGTACCTGTTTTCGCACTTGCATCCTGTGACGAAACAGACGACGGACAAGGCGGTCCAGCACCACACACACATACCTATGCCACTCAGTGGACTCAGTCGGAGGACGGTCATTATAAGGCTGCTACTTGCGGACACGGAGATGCTATTGACGTGCTTCCTCACGTTGACGGCGACTACGACGCAGCTTGCGACGATTGTGGCTATGCAATGCCCCCGCATATTCACACTGAGACATTTGAAGTTCTTGAAGATGGCAAACACGTCAAGAAATGCTCTGTTTGTAAAAAAGAGCTTACCATCCCCGTTGAGCATTATGACGGAAATGAAGACGGACTCTGCGATCAGTGCGGATACGGTGAGGCGATTCCGAAGCCCGAATATTTTAACGTAACTCTTAAGGCACCGCTTTCCGGTACTTATCAGAACGTTGTCAAGATCAAGGTTATTAAGAACACCGTACCCACAGCAGAGCAGCTGGCTTCCATTAATGCTGCTCGCTTCCATGGCTATGGATTTGCTGCTTGGTATTATGATGAGGAATTTGAACAGCCCTTTGATCCCAGTGCGGAAATAAGTAACAACATAACTCTTTACGGTGATCGTGGCAATCTTGCAGGCGATGAAATCGTTTGGTCGTATGATGAAGCAAGCTGTACGCTTCAGCTTACGGGCGAGGGCGATATGTACGATTTTGAATCTGCAACGTATCTTCCTTGGGCAGGTATGAAGATTACCTCTGTTACTATCGATTCCAAAATTACCTCTATCGGTGCATATTCTTTCTATGCAACAGGCAAAGAAGATGCAAGCGTGATTCTTTCTCAAATCGATCTGCATGAGGGTATTACAAAGATCGGTGATTATGCGTACTTCGCTCAGGATACCGTTACAAACGTTGATTTCCCCGACTCCTTGACCCATATTGGAAAGTATGCTTTCCGTAATTGCTCAGGTCTTTTGCAAATTGATATTGGAAACGAAAACCTTGAAAAGGTTGAAGAGGGTGCATTTGCAAACTGCTCCAAAGCAAAGTATGTAATTTTCAACAACGCTATTGAAAAGTCTCCCGCTGTTTTCCACGAATGCGAATTTACTCATGCGTACTACGCAGGAAATAAGACACAGTTCGAAAATCTTGAAATAGCTTACAACAACTTGCGTATTGAACTTTCATACATATATTTCCAGGCTAACTATAAGCTTACAAACCCCGGACCTTATTGGCATTCATTTGTTGATGCTGCTGCAGACGGCAAGTGCGATCTCTGTGCAGGAGCTCACGAGGGTGCTCCTGAGCAGTGGTGCTACTCCATTTACTACATTCCTACCAGAATGAAAACTCCTATTGCTAAGGACTACGTATTTAAGGCTAATCCCGTTATCACTCAGGAAAACGTTGATTTCCGTGCAAACATTTGGTATGAGGGCTATCAGTTCGAGTCCTGGTCAGGTAAGCAGACCTTTGCAATTGGAGAGAAACTTACCGGAGATGTTTCGTATGATGGTAACCGTCAGAACAAGACTGGTGATAGTGTAAATTACAGCATCAACGCTGACAGTACCGTTCTTACGATCGACGGTAGCGGTAAGATGTGGGATTTTGAGACTACCGCTTCCGCTCCTTGGAATGAAAATTCCAAGTTTAATTCAGCTGCGGTTAAGGAAATCGTTATAGGCTCTAACGTAAGTTATATCGGCTCGTATGCATTCTGTGCATTACAGTCGCTCGAGTCTATTGAAATTAAGAGCAATATCGTTGAGATAAGCCCCACTGCATTCTTCGGTTGTGAAAACCTCAAGTATGTATATTACTATGGTAACGAGCTTGAAAAGAGAAACTGTGTTGGTCTTAACGAGCTTGAAAACGTAAAGAACCTTATCGTATATTGTCAAGAGTTTGAAAAAGACGGTGTTTGCGATATTTGTGGTGATCACATAGAAGACACCGAGCACGTCTTTGAAGGCGAAGAAGTTAAGTGCAATATCTGCGGAGGTTGCAAGGATGCGTGCGTTGACGAGCCTACCGAAAATGCATCTGCAGACGGAAAGTGCGATGTCTGCGGCGGTTGTATTGATCACTTAGATGCTGACATATCCTTCCTTACTAGCAAGGGCTTGGTTCCTACTATCAGCTATTGGAAAGACGTTGTTTTGGCAGATGAGACTACAGTAAGAATTACTTGGTGTTTTGAGGACGGCGTTCTTACCGTTGGCGGTGTGGGTGTAATTCCCAACTATGCTTCTGTAAACGATACTCCTTGGGCTAAGACGTTCTATAACATTTGCCTCGAAGAGTCTCTTGATTTTAAATCTATTGACGAGGGAGTTACTTCTCTTGTTATACGTGACGGCATAACCGCTATCGGTGAAAATGCATTTAATGGACTTGCGGCTGTTGCTGATATAACCATTTCTAACAACGTAAGAAGCATTTCGGCAACTGCGTTTAACGGCACTGCATTTATTGCGGATGAAACGAAGTATAACGAAAGTGGCGTTCTCATTGCTTCGAACCATATAATCAAGGTTGATCCTGCAAAGGCTCCCGCCAAGCTTCTTCTTCCTGACGGCATCATTTCCGTTGCTGACAACGCATTCTCAGGCTGCACAAATATAGTTGAATTGCGTATTCCCAAAACTTTTGTTGGTGCAACCGAAAGCTCTTTCGTAGGTCTTGATTCTCTTGCGATTATTTACTACGACGGTGCTGCAGGCGGATGGAATAGTAATCCTATAAAGGCTCTTATTCCCGAGGGTGCTCAGGTTTACATCTTTTCTAACAAGGCACCCGCTGAGTACGGCTACTATTGGAATAACTTGAACGATCCTCAGATTTGGATCGATTGGCTCCCCGAGAACGCTCCCTCAGGTGAGGAAAATGCATAAGATTTAAGCTATATTGATGCTACGTGTGTAGCAAAAAACAAAAATGCGGCAGCTGCGATTAGCGGTTGCCGCATTTTAATATTCTTCAAGCAAAAGCGAGGACGGCAACCGTAAAAACGTGTTGCCGTCCTATGCTTTATTCTTCTGTTGAATGCTTTTTTTGTTTTTTGTAGGAGGCTGTCTTCGGCAAAATTATATTCGTCGGAGCGGAAACCTCCGCCGTTCTGCCTTTACCAAGCTCTACAACCAAAGCACCGCTCGCAGTGTTCACGTCCACAATTTTACAAGGAAATCTCTTGCCGCCGCTTATATATTTAGCGGAGGAACCCTTCATCGCAAGTTTTTCGCTATATACGTCCATAAACTTTGTCTGGTGCTTCATATTAAAATATAAAGGAAAGAATTTTGCAAGAATATTCTTTGCGATTATCAGCTCTGTAGAAGAATTTTCAGCCTCGAAAACCCTCTTTATCATATCGTCAAGACGAGGAGGGAAGTTCTTTTTTGAGAGCCGTAGTGCAAACGTTACTATAATGTATTCATAAGAGGTGAAGTTGTCGAGCTTTCCCTCAAGAGTAACTCCGCCGATTTTTTTGCTTTCACAAAAAATATCGCTCACCCAGCCTATGCCCAGCTTCTTTTCCGTATGCTCCTCGAGTGCTGTAATCATAGCTACGCTCGACATCGCACGCAAAAGTCCTGCCTGGGAGGGGAACATCGACGGACGGAGTATGCAAGACATAAAAAGCCCCTTTGCACTCTGCGTGTCCGAAAACTTCTCTCCGAGAGCGCCCCTTTCGGTTTGCTCAGTTGAAAAAACTATATATCTATCGGGATAACCGGAGTTTGCGTACTGCTTTGCGAGTGCCGCAGTGGAAGCAAGGCTCTCGTGGCACTCAATTTGCAAAATGCTACCGTCGAGGGAACGCACCTTTATTACATTTTTCGCAGAATTCACCTTTACGGCACCTCCTGTTTTACAAAATTAATATGCCTTACCCCAATATACAAGCTTCTTTGCGTCACGTCCGCAACATACGCACTTGTTTCCAACAGGCTCTATGCCAAAGGGCATACAACGGGAGGTGACGTCAGCCTCCTCCTTGAGCTTAAGCTCGCAGTCGAGGTCTCCGCACCACATAGCCTTGATATATCCGTCGTTTTCTGCCGCAATTTTCTTGAGCTGTTCAAGATTTTCTGCTGTAAATGTACGATCTTCTCTGTTTTTAAGTGCCTTTTCATAAAGTGCGGTGCGAAGTGCCTCAAGCCCACACCTTACGCTTTCTTCAAGTCCGTCAAGTGAGACAAACGCCTTTTCTCTGTTGTCACGTCTGACAATGACACACTTGTTTTCAGCAAGATCACGGGGACCGATTTCAATACGGAGCGGCACGCCCTTCATCTCGTATTCGGAGAACTTCCAGCCGGGAGAGTTGTCGGAGTCGTCAACCTTGACTCTGATTCCTGCAGCCTTAAGACGTCTTGCAACGTCTGCCGCAGCGTCAAGGATACCCTCCTTGTGCTGCTGTATGGGAATTATAACAACCTGAATAGGAGCAACTGCAGGGGGAAGAACAAGTCCCGAGTCGTCGCCGTGGGTCATAATTATACCGCCGATAATACGGGTAGAAACACCCCAAGATGTCTGATAGGGAGCCTTAAGCTTGTTGTCGCTGTCGAGGAACTGAATGCCGAACGCCTTTGCGAACTCGCAGCCGAAGTTGTGCGACGTTCCGCCCTGAAGAGCCTTTCCGTCGTGCATAAGTGCCTCAACAGTATAGGTGGAAACAGCACCCGCAAATTTTTCCTTGTCGGTCTTCTGTCCTCTTACTACGGGCATTCCAAGGTCGTTTTCAAAGAAATCGGCATATACGTTCAGCATCTGAACAGTTCTTGCTTCTGCTTCCTCGGCGGTTCTGTGCATCGTGTGTCCCTCTTGCCACAAGAACTCTCTTGAACGGAGGAAGGGACGAGTGGTCTTCTCCCAGCGTACAACCGAGCACCACTGGTTGTAAACC
>JAZOQA010000039.1:0-37483 GCA_045655765.1 Eubacteriales bacterium
CTCTCCCTCTCAACGTATGTGTATACGTCTTCGGGTCGAGAACGACGATTTCTCCTCTAAATCCGCTCGCCCCTGGGCTGTCGCATTTAGGCATAACCGAATAAAAACGAGTGGAGATGTTGTAAAATAAGCATCTCCACTTTTCGTTTCATTAGGTTTTAAGAAATTAAGGTTGAAAACCTACGGTTTTCTCCATTTTATTTAGGTTTTTATTCTATCTTCGCTCTCTCCCTCTCGACGTATGACTATACGTCTTCGGGTCGAGAACGACGATTTCTGCTCTAAATCCGCTCGCCCCTGGGTGTGTTCTCATTAAGAATCCGCCGAAATTATAAAGCTCACTGTATTTTTCCTGCTTTTCCCTTAATTTTATTGGATTCTTAATGAGACACCACCTTTTTGTAGTTCGAGGAATTTTAATTTGCCCCTTTTTCGTCGGGAAGCTCGATTTCACCCTCTGATTTTTCAAAGGCCTTTATTTCCTGTCTTATCAGATAAAGTATTTCGCCGTTTGCGGAGCGTCCGTAGTATTTTGATATATAATGTAGCTTGTAGTGAAGCTCGGGGTCGATTTCTATTCCAAGATGCTTGTTTTTCTTGTTTCTCATAAAAATCTCCTAAAATCTTAATATAAGTATATTTTAAGACTATTTTATGGTATAATGTTGAAAGTATACTTAAATTAAGTATACCAAATCTTTTTAGGAGAGAATTATGAAAATTGCAATTATTGGTTCAAGAAACATTTTGATTGATAATATAGGTAGTTATATTCCAAAATGTACGGAGATTGTTTCTGGTGGTGCGAGGGGAGTAGATGCTTGTGCCGCAGAGCTTGCGATGAAAAACGGATTGAAGCTTACTGTATTTTTACCTGAATATAAGACCTATGGCAGAGCAGCACCAATTATAAGAAACAAAAAAATAGTTGATTATGCGGATAAAGTAGTTGCTTTTTGGGACGGAAAATCAAAAGGAACATTATCGGTTATTAAATATGCTGAAAAAACAGGAAAGGAGTGCGAGATTATAATTTTAAGTAATTATTGAATCTCTTACTTTTTTGAAAGCGAAAAATTCGTAAACCCTTTACAAAATTCGTAATTTGTGCTACAATGAAAGAAAAAACAAAGGAAAATTTATGGCAAGAAAGCATTTTTCAGGCGGTGCGCTCACCGCTCCTGTGCCTCCTGTTTTGGTTACGGTTGGTGATATGAACGAGGCGAATATAATAACGGTTGCTTGGACGGGAATTTTGGCAACAAAACCGCCGAGAACCTACGTGTCCGTGCGTCCTACACGTCATTCTTATGCGATTTTAAAGGGGCGTGGCGAGTTCGTTATAAATCTTGCACCCGCAAGGCTTGCGCGTGAGGTGGACTTCTGCGGAATATACACGGGTGCAAAGGTGGACAAGTTTGAGCGTTGCTCCTTTACAAAGGAAAAGAGCAGGGAGGTTGCACCGCCTACTATAAAGGAATGTCCCGTGGCACTTGAATGCAGGGTTACAGAGGTTATTCCAATGGGCTCGCACGACGTGTTCATTGCCGACATCGTGTCCGTCTCTTGCGATGAGAGCATACTTGACAAGGAGGGCAAAATTTGCTTTGATGAGGCGGGGCTTTTGGCTTATGCACACGGTGAATATTTTGCCCTTGGCACATCTTTAGGCAAGTTTGGCTTCAGTACCGACAAAAAGGAAAAAGGAGCGAAAAGGTCGGGGGGCGTGTCGAATAAAACGAGCGAAAAACAAAAAAGTCAAAGTCAAAATTCTATGTCAGATGAGTCGGGCGGTGAAAAAAGACCGTTCTATCTTGACATAAAGAAGAAGAGAGGAAAGAGAAGATGAAATCTGAAAACAGCGAGAGCATAAAAGAGCGAATTTTGTCGCTTATTGATTCGGAGTTTGAGAGCGATGCTGCCTTTGAGCGTGCGACGGGGCTTGCAGACAAGACGGTGAATAATTGGCGTCGTGGCCGCTCGTCGTCTTATATGAAGATGCTCCCTGAGCTTTCCCGAGCTTTTGGCGTAAACGTAGGAGAGCTGCTTGATATGCCGATTACGCACACCTCATCTGAGCTATCGGTGGAGGAGGTGCATCTTCTTCGTCTTTTCCGAAAGGCGAGGGTTGTTCCTCCTAAAATGAGGACTGCCTTGCGTGAAACTCTCGAGGGCATCATAAACCTGTACATTGACACGGTTGCCGAGACCAAAGGGACGGAAAAGAAGAAGGGCAAAAAAGCAGAAAAATAAAAGCTGCCCCCACAAATGCATATTTTAAGCACCGGATGCAAATCAGAATATAATACATAGAGGTAGAAATCTATAAAAACATTCTAAAAGTGTTAAAAACATATACGGTCTTTCTAATTTTGATTCAAATTAACAGATGTTGTTCAAAAATGTTTTTACTAGAAAATACTTTTTGCACTTGACATTGTATTGGTGCGGAGGTTATAATAAAAGCAGATACGAAATATTCGTAAATTTTAAATAAAAGGAGATTTATTATGGCAAAATCTAAAGCGAGCCTTGATGTATCAGGCGAGGTAAAGACTATGCGTATAGGCATCATCGGCTGCGGCGGCATAGCGGATGCACACGCAGAGGCGTACAAAAGAGCACCGGGCACGGAAGTTGTTGCTCTTTGTGACATTCTTCCCGGAAAGGCGAAGCTCTTTGCTGAAAGACACGGCTTTACGAATGCAAAATATGACTACAAGGACCATATAGAAATGCTCTCCGACAAGTCGCTTGGGCTTGATGCGGTCAGCATTTGCACTTATAACCGTCAGCACGTCCCCTGTGCTGTTGCGGCACTTAAGGCGGGAGTACACGTTCTTCTTGAAAAGCCCCTTTGCGTTACAATGGACGAGGCGTGGGAGCTTTACAAGGTGGAAAAGGAGTCGGGACTCGTTCTTTCCATCGGATTCCAGCCAAGATTCAATGAAAATATGAAGGACATCAAGCGTATCGTTCAGTCGGGTGTGCTCGGTAACGTATATTACGTACAGACGGGCGGCGGCAGACGTCACGGCATTCCTTACCGCAATTCCACGGATGAAAACACCTTTGTCCGTGATGAGACAGCAGGACTTGGAGCACTTGCAGACATCGGCTGCTACTCGCTTGACCTTGTGCTTAACGCACTCGGCCATCCCCGTCCTACCACGGTCTCGGGCTTCAAGTCCGATTACTTCGGAAAGAATCCTATGTACTACGCTCCGAGAAAGGATTTCGTGCAGGAATACGATATGCCGAAGCCTCTTAATGAAAAGGAGCTTGCAGAGTATAGACGCCAAAGAGCAGAGGAGTTCTCCGTTGATGACTTCGGTGCGGGCTTTATAAGACTTGAGAGCGGCACTGTTATTGACTTCCGTATAGCTTGGGCTATGAACCTTGATACTCCCGGTGACACCATTTTCTACGGAACAAAGGCGAGCCTTCGTGTGCCATCTACCGACTGCTGGAACGGCTTGCTTGAGAAGCCTATGACTATATACCACGATGTTGCGGGCAAGCAGGTGCAGACCGTAGTTCCTCTTACTCCCGAGCCCGGTCCTGATGAGCCGAACCTTTGGGACAACAAAATCAGAAGCTTCCTCGCCTCGTGCAGAAACGGTACACCTACACCCGTGTCTATTGACGAGATTATCTACAATCAGGCTATAATCGACGGCATAGTCCGCTCGTCCGATGCAGGTCGTGAGATAGAGCTTGATTTCTCCGTTATGGATGAAATGAAAAAGTAAAATACAATAAAAATGCCGACCCGTGTTGAATTTACGGGTCGGTTTTACTTTTTAGAGTGAATCTATGCCTGCTGTGAGGCGGATTATCAAATTCATATCGTCGGGCTGCACCTTTGCCTCGTGTGCGGTTTTGTTTCTTGAAATTTGACCGCATCTTTCACACTTATGCGTAATCACGTATCCTCTTTTTGCATCAGGCTCGGTTCTTATAGGACGGAGGATTCCGCCGCACGGATTTGCTCTGTCGCCCGGGTTTATATCCACGTGGAGCGAGCAAAGACATCTTGGGCAGTGATTTCTCGACGTATATCCGAGTGGCTCTACCGCAAGTCCGCAATTAGCACAAACAAAGCCGCTGTCGTTTTTTGTAAATCTTTTGTTTTCCATAAACTTCCTCACCTAAAGCAGAGTATTTTTCCTAACAAATACGGAAACTAAAAGGGAAAACATTTGAAAGGAATTAAAAAATGAAGAAAATTCTTGCAATGGCGACTGTCGCCGCCCTTTGTCTTGCTCTCGGAATAAGCATCGGAGCGGGAAAAAGAGAGGGACTAACTCTCGTTTTTGACAACTCTTCAGAGTAGTCTTTTATTTTCCTACGCAGAATTTTGCGAAGATGTCGTCCGTAACCGCCTCCGACACCTCTCTGCCGTCTGCCTCGGCGACCGCACGCAACGCACGCTCAATGTCCGAGGAAATCATATCCTGCGTATATCCCGATTCAAGGGCTTCGAGTGCGAAATTTATAAAGTTAAGAGCAGACAGGAGTGCGGCGTTTTGTCTTGCACTTGAAATTATTGCACTTTCCCCACACCTTATTCTCTCGTCGGTGAACATTTTGTTTATGATGTCCGAGAGCTGACTTAAGGCTGTTTCTCTGTCTTTTGCACACACGGTAAGCACCGTGTCAAATTTTCCGTCGATTTTGCTTTTGTCAAAGAGGGTGGGGGAGAGGTCGGATTTGTTTAAAAGTGCGATTTTTGCCCCATCTGCACCCTCCAGCTCTGCAAGCACGTCCTCGTCCTCCTTGTCAAAGGCGCGGGAGAGGTCAAAGACCGCTATTGCAAGATCTGATGAAGAAAGAGCTGACCTTGCACGCTCAATTCCGATTTTTTCAACTACGCCAACACTGTCGCCCGTGCGTAAGCCTGCTGTGTCCGCAAGATTTAGGGTGACTCTGCCAAGTGTTGCTGTGCTTGTAAGCACGTCGGTTGTCGTGCCCTTTATATCAGTTACTATTGCGGCATCAAATCCGAGAATCATATTGAATACGGTGCTTTTGCCTGTGTTGGGCTTTCCGCAGATTACGGTGTTTATTCCGTCGCAAATGGCACGCCCTGTTTTGTAGGTATTGATTAAATCCGTAAGATTGTCCCTTACGACAAGCAGTCTCTTCCTTGCATCGGCGTTGCTAAAGTCGCCGAGGTCCTCGTCGGGATAGTCTATTCTTGCGTAAGAGGAGCTTAAAATCTCCGTAAGCCCCACTCTGATTTTGCTTACGGCTTCTTTAAGGCGTTCTCTTGCATCCTCACCTGCGAGTGCAACCTGTTCTCTCGTTTTTGCATCGAGGAGCATCCCTATTGATTCCGCATCGGAGAGGGCGATTTTTCCGTTTACGAATGCACGTCTTGTAAACTCTCCCGCCTCGGCAAGCCTTGCACCGCATTCAAGAACCCTCTCGAGCACCATAGAAGTGACAAGTGTACCCCCGTGTGAGGTTATTTCAACGGTTTCTTCACCCGTATACGATGCGCCCTCCTTGAAATAGCATATCATTCCGTCGTCGATTTTGCCGCCGTCCTTTGAAATTATATAGCCGTATACAAGGGTCCTTGGAGGATACTCTCCAAGGGGCTTTTTTGATTTTGCGAAGAAAAATTTTTCTGCGAGTGCAAGTGAGCCGCACCCCGAAACTCGGATAATCGCAACCCCACCCTTGCCGGGTGGGGTCGAGACTGCCGCTATTATATCGGCAAAGCTGTTCATATTTTTGCTTCCTTTATATTTATAACGGAATATTATTCAACCGTTTCCTCAGTGGCGGTGGGAGTCTCGAGGGAGACGTCCTCTGCCGACTCGTTCGGTGTGGAGATGACCTCTTCCTTGGCTGCTTCTTCAGCAGCTTCCTTAGCACGTCTTGCCTCGTCCTCCTCGAAAAGCTCTTTCGGCTTCTTATCGGTGAGGAAAATTACAATTTTTCTGTTGTTGTCAGAGCCTATGGAGTTGGTGGAAACACCCTCAATGCCCTGAATCTCGGAGTGAATAATTCTTCTCTCATATGCACTCATAGGCTCAAGCATAACGCTACGCTTGTTGCGAAGTGCCTTTGCAGCCATTCTGCGTGCGAGAGCACGGAGAGTTTCCTCTCTCTTTGCTCTGTAGCCCTCGATGTCAATGGTAACTCTGCTCTTGTCACGCTCGCCGTTTTCATTCTTCTGTGCGGAAGCAAGATTTGCGAGGTACTGAAGAGCGTCAAGAGTGTCGCCGTGATGACCGATGAGGGTGGAGGCATCGGCACCTGTAATGGTGATTCTTCTTGTACCGTCGTCGCAGGAGAAGAGCTCTGCCGAGGCGTTAAGTCCGATGTCGGAGATGAGTGTCATAATGAAGTCAAAGGAGCGGTCCTCTCCTCTTGTAACCTCACGCTTTTCAAGCTTCAATTCGCACTCGGGAATAACTCTTGCCTTGGGGGCGGAATTATTTTCTGTAATTGCTTCCTTGGAAATCCTGTTTTTGTTGTTCTTACGTCTTCTGTTGTTCTTTTTTGCAGGTCTTTCCTCGTTTTGCATAGAGCCGTTTTCCGCAGAGGTGATTTGAGCGTCCTCACGTGGCTCTCTTCTCTGCTTCTCCCGTCTTTGACGTCTCTCGGGTGCGTCGGGCAACTCAATATAAGCCTTGACCTGAGCCTTTTTAACGCCGATAATGCCGAAAATACCCTTGCTTCCTGCGTGGATTATTTCAAATTTTACGTCATCAAGAGGACCTGCACCGAGTGCGGCTCTTGCGTTTTCCTGTGCCTCGGTGATGTCTTTACCGAGTGCTATTACTTCTTTTATCATATTTTTCGTCCTTTTATCAATCTTTGATTTCGGGAGTACCTAAGGTGTCATTTTTAGGCTTGTCCTCGGGCCTCTTTTTCTTCTTATTAATATCGGGAAGCTCATCATAGTCGTCCTCGTCTATATAATGGAGCGAGCGATATTTGGGCTGGGATTTGAGAATTGCCTTTTGTGCCTTTTCTGCTGCCTTTTGCTCTTTTCTCATCTCCTTGAGCTGCTCGGGGGTGTATTTGGGCATAGGCATAAGCTTTGAAATTATCAAGGTCTGAATGATGGAAATTACAGACTGAATAATCCAGTAAAGACCCATCATAGCAGAGAAGCTGTATGCAATGAAGAAGGTCATCAGGGGCATAATTGCGTCCATTAATTTCATAGACGCCTTGCTCTGTGGGTCTTGACCGAGTGCGTTCGGGTTTCCGTTAAGCTTTCTTGTAAGCCACATCTGGAACCACTGGAAGAGTGCCGCAAGAATCGGGAATATAAGAAGCAGAACCAAGGGATATGCGGTGGTGAATACAGGTTCCTCACCGAGATTCATACTTCCAATCATAAAGTTCGGCAGCTCGCCTTCGTAGCCTCCGTTTCTCATTTGAGAGATGAGCTTAATTTGGTCGATGGCGGTATCGAAATTTACGTTTTTATAAACGCCGGGGTTGAACTTTTCAAAATAATGTATAACCTTTCCGTCCTCCCAGCCCATAATGTAGGTCAGGGGCATTCTAATGACCTTGTAGAGCCAAATGATGATGGGAAACTGAAGGAGCAGGGGAAGACAACCCGAGAGGGGGCTGTAGCCCTCCTTACGCTGAAGCTCCATAATTTCCTCCTGCTGCTTGCGGAGGGTAACCTGGTCGTTTCTTCCTCTGTATTTAGCTTTGATAAGCTCGATTTTAGGCGTGAGCTTTGCCATTTTGATTTGATTTTTCTGCTGCTTGATTGCAAACGGCAGGAAAAGAATTTTGAACACTAAAGCATACAGCACAAGTGCAAGTGCATAGTGTCCGGTGATGCTGTTGAAGAATTTCAGCATAGCACCAAAGGCTGTGTAAATAAAATCCATTTTATTTCCTCGTTTTTTCTTTCTGTTTTAAGACAAGCACCTTATTCATCGCCCGTTCCTTTGTTGTTTTGTGGGTTCTTAAATCCTTTTTCCGGTACCGGGTCGTACCCGCCCTTTGAAAAAGGGTTACAACGCAAAATTCGCCAAACGGTCAAAATAAAGCCCACAAAAAAGCCTCGTTTTATAAATGCCTCCACGGCATAGGTGGAGCAGGTCGGTGTAAACCTGCAGCAGGGTCGTTTTAATGGGGAGATGAATTTTTGATATAGGCGTATCAGCCAAACCATTACGTATTTCATTTTTACTTGAACATATCAAGCTTGGAGAATGCCAACTCAAGAGCCTCTTTGATGTCTGTGCTTTTAAGCCTTGTCGCAGCACTGCGTGCCGCTATTACTATTAAGAAGCCTGTTTTCAAGGGCTTCTCTCTTTCCAGGAGCCTCAGCCCCTCTCTCAGTATTCTTCTTGCTCTTGAGCGTACGACAGCTCCTCCGAGCTTCGTTGAGGTTGTAAGACCTATTCGGTTCATTACCTTTTTTTGGGGATGCGCTTTCGCAAGTTTCTTTGCTGCATAGTCGGGCAGAACGTATATTGCAAGAGCCGACGTCACAGCCCTTTTGCCCTTTGAATACGCCTTAGAGTACAGATGATTTTCACATATGGCTTTAAATTTCATACAAAAACCACCTTTCACAAAATGCTTGCTTTAAACAAAAACCCCGATAAATGCGGAAATGTGCGCACTTTATCGGAGGTTTTGTGTACGTCACAGTGCGTGACCTTGATTAATAGGTGAGCTTTGCTCTACCCTTGGCGCGTCTTCTCTTAAGAACTTTTCTGCCGTTTGCCGTAGCCATTCTTTTTCTGAAGCCGTGTTCTTTGTTTCTCTGTCTCTTCTTGGGCTGATATGTTCTTTTCATTGACTGACACCTCCTTCAAAATATTAACGTCTTGGGAAAAATCCCAGGCTCATCTTGCGTATTCATACGAAAGCCACGATATATTATAACCGAAAAATATATAAATGTCAAGTAATTTTTCAAATATTTATATATTTATTTCATAAAGTACTTATATTTGCTTGACTTTCGGTGAGTTTTCTGCTAAAATATTTGCATACACAAGCAGCTGTGTGTGGCGTATATCTCACGCAGCTTTGACGGATTTTGAAAGGCGGTGTGTCTTTTACATCTTGTATACCGTAGGACTTTACACTCTCGGCTGCAAGGTCTCGCAGTATGAGACCGAGGCGGTAGGAGAGCTTTTTGAGACGCTCGGCTTTCGCATCTGCCCGTTTTCCGAGCTGTGCGACGTTTACGTTATAAACACCTGCACCGTGACGGCAGAGAGTGATGCAAAGTCACGCAAATATATTCGCCGTGCCGTAAAGACAAATCCCAATGCTGTGGTTTGTGTAATGGGCTGCTACTCGCAACGCTCAGCCGACGATGTGGCGGCAATAGACGGGGTTTCGGTCGTTATCGGAACGGAAAAGAAAACCGAGCTTCCCGAAATCGTGCTTGATATACTGAATAGGAAAATCAAGAGGCACGTTTCTGTGACGGACGTAACGGAGGCAGAGTTTGAGCCTATGACCGTCAGACGTGCCCCGAGGACGAGGGCGTACGTAAAAATAGAGGACGGCTGTGAGTGCAAATGCACGTATTGTGCCATAGCAGATGCGAGGGGCAGGGTGCGTTCAAAGCACCCCGAGGACGTCATAAGCGAGGTTGAAGCACTTGCAGAGGGCGGAGTGCGTGAGGTGGTGCTTACGGGAATTGAGACGGCATCGTACGGTGCGGATTTTGATTTTAAATACAGACTTGGAGACCTGCTCTCGGAGCTTGACAGACGCAAATCCTGTGAGCGAGTCAGGCTCGGCTCACTTGCACCCGAGCTTGTCGGTGAGGACTTTGTAAACGCTGTATCGGACCTTGAAATTTTAGTTCCGCATTTTCATCTTTCCGTTCAGTCAGGCTCCGACTCGGTGCTTCGTGCGATGAAGCGTAGATACAATTCACAGATGCTTATAAAAAATATAGAGAGAATAAAGGAGCGTATCCCCGGGGCTACGTTCACTACCGACCTTATGGTTGGCTTTCCCGGTGAGAGTGAGGAGGATTTCCTTGACACTCTTATGCTTGTCGAGCGTGTCGGATTTCTTGATGCACACGTGTTTGCTTATTCAAGACGCCATAACACGCCCGCAGCACTGTACCCGTGTCAAATTTCCGAGGAGGAAAAGAGAAAAAGGAGCGAGCGACTCATAGAGGCCGCACGCATATCAAAGCACCGTGTGCTCGACGGAATTGTCGAGGCGGCAAGAGAGCTTTCCTGCATACTTGAAACGAAAAAAGACGGATTTTTCACCGCACATTCCGACGAGTTTGCCGAGGTGATTATAAAGGATGACGGATTTAAGCAGGGTGACGTGGTCAAGGTCAGACCCGTGTCGAGAAAAGATGGGGTAATTCTTGGCGAAGCTCTTAAAATGTAAATAAAAATTAACATAAAATGGAGACAAAAAATGGAAAACAGCAAAAAAACAATGGACAAAATCGTGGCTCTTTGTAAGACACGAGGCTTCATTTTTCCCGGCTCTGAGATTTACGGCGGTCTTGCGAATTCTTGGGACTACGGTCCTCTTGGCGTGGAGTTCAAGAACAATGTAAAGCGTGCTTGGTGGAAGAAATTCGTTCAGGAGTCCCGCTATAACGTAGGACTTGATTCTGCGATTATTATGAACCCCGAGGCGTGGGTTGCGTCGGGACACGTCGGAGGGTTTTCCGACCCTCTTATGGACTGCAAGGGCTGCAAGGCACGTCACAGAGCGGACAAGCTCATTGAGGACTATGCATTCCAAAACGGCACAAACGACAATCCTGCGAGCTGGACGTTCGAGGAAATGGCAAATTATATTAAGGAAAAGGGAATTGTATGTCCCGACTGCGGCGGAAACGACTTTACCGACATTAAGAAGTTCAATCTTATGTTCAAGACGTTCATCGGAGTAACTGAGGACTCGACGAATACGGTATATCTGCGTCCCGAAACGGCACAGGGCATCTTCGTAAACTTTAATTCCGTTGCACGCTCGTCAAGAAAGAAGCTTCCCTTTGGTATTTGCCAGATAGCAAAGTCGTTCCGTAACGAGATTACCCCCGGCAACTTTGTGTTCAGAACACGTGAGTTTGAGCAAATGGAGCTTGAATTCTTCTGCAAGCCCGGAACGGATCTTGAGTGGTTTGAATATTGGAAGAACTATTGCCACAAGTGGCTTCTTGACCTTGGAATGAGAGATGAAAATCTCCGTCTTCGTGACCACGACCCCGAGGAGCGTTGCTTTTATTCAAAGGCGACCACCGACTTCGAGTTTCTCTTCCCGTTCGGCTGGGGCGAGCTTTGGGGCGTTGCGGACAGAACCGACTACGACCTTGGACAGCACCAGACTCACTCCGGCAAGGACTGCACGTACTTCGACCAGGAGACGGGAGAGCATTACATTCCTTACGTTGTTGAGCCTTCGCTCGGTGCGGACAGAGTTGCTCTTGCATTCCTTGTTGACGCATACGATGAGGAAACTCTTGCAGAGGGCGACGTAAGAGTTGTTCTTCATCTTCACCCTGCGCTTGCTCCCGTCAAGGCGGCAGTGCTTCCTCTTTCGAAGAAGCTCTCCGAGGCGGCACTCGAGCTTTACGACGAGCTTGCAAAGGAGTTTAACGTAGACTTTGACGAGACAGGTTCTATAGGCAAAAGATACCGCCGTGAGGACGAGATAGGAACTCCGTTCTGCATCACCTACGACTTTGAAACGGAAAATGACGGCTGTGTAACCGTCCGTGACAGAGACACGATGCAGCAGGTTCGTATTCCTATGAGCGAGGTTAAGTCTTATATTGCAGAGAGACTCAAATTCTAAAAAATCAGGGCTGTTTTTTCGAAAACAGCCCGTTTGATTAAAGGAGAATACGGAATGAACAAAGAAGTGCCGAAAATCGCTTCATTCAGCGTGAATCACGACATTATAAAAGAGGGCGTTTACGTCTCGAGGATTGACGGTGACGTAACCACCTACGATATGCGTACCCGTGTACCCAATGCGGGAGAATATATGGACAACCTCATAATGCACTCACTTGAGCATATGTTTGCAACCCTTGTTCGCTCAAGCAAAATCGGTGAGGATGTCTTATACTTTGGTCCTATGGGCTGTCAGACCGGATTTTATCTTCTTGTGAGAAATGCAAAAAACGCCGAGGTGCTTGTTGCCATAAAGGACGTTCTTAAAAAGATATGTGACTTTGACGGTGAGATGTTCGGAAATACACGCAAGGAGTGCGGAAATTACAAAAATCTTGATTTAGGTGCGGCAAAGCGTGAGGCTGAAAGATATCTTGCTGTCCTTGAGGCACGGGAAAACGACTTTATCTACGGAGGGAAATGAGATGCAAAAGGCAGATATAGGAATTATAGGTGCGATGGACACGGAGCTTGAGACGCTTATCTCGGCACTCACCGCCGTTAAGCACGTAAAGGTTGGTCCTTTTGATTTTTGCCTTGGAAAATATCACGGCAAGCGGGTCGTTCTTACAAAATGCGGAATAGGCAAGGTTTTTGCCTCGGCTTGTACAGAAGCCCTGATAAGCAGCTTTGCACCGAACCTTGTGATAAATACGGGCGTTGGCGGAGCACTTGAGCAGGGTTTAAAAACCTTAGACGTTGTAATAGCCGAGAAGCTCGTTCAGCACGATATGGACACATCTGCCCTCGGCGACCCTAAGGGGCTTATATCGGGAATTAATAAAATTTATTTTGAGACCGACAGGGCGGCAAGAGAAAAGCTCTTAATGATAGCAAAAGAGCAGGGCGTGAATGCCGTTTTGGGCACTGTTGCAACGGGTGACAGATTTGTTGCCGACAGAGCGGAAAAGGAGCGTATAGCTAATGAGTTTTCCGCCTCCGCTTGCGAGATGGAGGGTGGTGCTGTGGCTCAAATCGCTTACGTTAACAATACACCGTTTGTTGTAATCAGAGCAATTTCTGACTCTGCTGACGGCGAGGCAACTATGGATTACCCAACCTTTATGCCTATTGCGGCAAGGGTTTCCGCATCGCTGACGCTGGCACTTGTAGACGCTTATTAATCTTTGCTTTTTAAAAACCGAAAAACAAAGCCGCCTTTTTCGCTTTTGGTGCAAAAAGGCGGCTTTTCCCTGCAAAACATGAAAAAACAATGATTTTTACCGTAATGGTACTGAAAAACAGGTATTATTTTTGATTCCAGAATTCATCAAGTCTGCCTCGCAGAGCCTTTGCATCGTCTGCGAACTGCAAATCTGCCCAGAACGACGGGATGCTCTTTTTGTATATAGGATCGGCGAAGCGGTCGTCGATCAGGACGACAACGCCCTTGTCGCTTTCCCGCCTTATTACTCTTCCTGCCGCTTGAAATACACGGTTCATTCCGGGGTAGATGTAGGCGTATTGCTTGCCCTCGTCGCATTTTTCATCGTAGTATGCGGCTATTGCCTCTCGCTCGTAAGAAAGGCTTGGAATGCCTATACCGACAATGACAGCACCGATGAGGCTATCTCCTGCGAGGTCAATGCCCTCGGAGTATATTCCTCCCATAACGCAAAATGCGATAAGATACGTTCCGTCGTTTTTGCCAAGCTCTTCAAGAAGCTTTTGCTTTTCTCTTGCATTCATATCACGCTTTTGCTCAAGAATCTTGATTTTTGGGTACTTTAAAGCAAAGCTTCGTGCCAAAGCCTCGGAATAATCGAACGAGGGCGAGAAAATGATATAGTGACCTCGCTTTGCCGAAACTGTCGCAGCGATTACACGGCACACAGCACCGAGAGTGTCATCTCGCTCCGAGAAGCGTGTGCTGATTTTATCCATTATCGTAACAGAGAGCTGCGAGGGGTCAAACGGCGATCCGATTTCAAGCGTCAAGGCACCTCTGTCAGTGCCAAGAACGGATTTATAGTAAGAAATGGGTGTCAGCGTTGCGGAGAAGAAGACTGCCGACCGCCCCTTTGCCAAGCACCGAGAGATTGGCCCCGACGTATCAATACAAAAGAGCTTGAACGAAATATTATCACTATTTAGGAATATGAACATCTCGTAGCCGTCGTCAAAGGCTTCAAGCACATCGTAAACCTGCCTGACTGAGGCAAGATAGGCTCTCAGAAGCTTTATGCGTGCGTTCTTTTCCTCATCGACAGCACGCAAGGCACAGAGCAGCTCTGACTCTGAGGTCTCAAGCAGCTCGGAAAAAATGCTGTAAAGCCTAGTCGGAGGCTCGGAGAGATGTGTGGCGGCACGCTTAACTCCGTCCTTGTCCACTCTCACCTCGTCCTTTAAATAAGGGAACAAAAGATTGTGTACTTCCTCTCGTGCCGCTCTTGCAAGAGGGATAAGAGGTGAGAATTCTCCTATGATTTCAGAGGAGCAAACCGAGGCGATTTGTTCATCGGAGATCTCTGCCGAGTACATTTCTCTTGCCCTGTCAGGGAGGTTGTGCGCCTCGTCAATAAGGAACGAATAGTGCCCCCCGTGTAGAAAATAACGCTTAATATATACACGTCTGTCGAAGAGATAATTTATGTCGCAGATTATAATATCGCAAAGCTCGGAGTACGTGAGCGAGAGCTCGTGAGGACATACGTTAAAGCTCTCTGCCACTCTCAAAAGCTCTACCTCAGAGACGACCGAAACGTTTTCTTTATAAAGGGCGAGTGCTGCATCTGCAATTCTGTTTTTCTTTGTTGCGGGGCATAGGTCCTTACCCTCGTTGCAAAGCACTCCGCGTCTGCAAATCCGCTCCTTCGCACCAAGAAGCACCGCCTTTATTTTAACTCCCAGCTTGCACATAATCTCAATGCATTCCTTTGCCGCATTTGCAGTTGTGCTTTTAGGAGTAAAGTAGAAGACCTTGTCGCATTTTTCATCACCGATGGCACGCACAGCGGGGTAAATAACAGAGACCGTCTTGCCCGTGCCTGTCGGTGCTTCGGCAAAGAGTGTGCTGCCTCGTGATATTGCTCGGTAGACCGTCGATATGAACTCACTCTGCCCCTCTCTTCTGTGTCCGAAAGGGAAGCGAGCTTCTCTCATTGACGGAAGCCTTATCGTAACCCGCTCTATTTCGGGCATCGCTGATTTAGATACAGCCAAGGTGCATTTTTCAAAAAATGCAGTGAGCTTCTTTTGCGAAATTTCTTCTTTGGTTGTAACCCGCCCCCCGGTCTTTCTGTTAATGTAAACAATAGTTAACATACCGGAATCAAGCCCGCTGTTTTTAGCAAGCATATATGAGAGAATGAAGCCCTCGCCACGTGCCTTTGCTATGTCCTCACGTTTTGGACTCTTTGAGAGCGTGTCCCATTCTTTTACGAGGAAGATCTCCCTTTCTTTTACGCCGTCAGCACGTCCGAAAAAACGGAAGCGGTGCTCACCTATGGTTTCTTCAAGGGCAATATCAAGCGGCCTTATGTCTTTTTCTAAAAATTCCTCGGCTCTTTGTCCTATGCCGTGAATATCCGGCTCCTCTTTGTCGGTTGGTGCAGTACGTGCAATGCCACGCCTTGCAATATCGACCAGCTCTTCGACAGAGCATTCGATTATGCCGTTTTTTGCGTTGTATTTCATCGCACGTCCTCCTCTTTAAAATCTTTATTTTATTTTAACACAAAGGTCTATCCTTGTCAAGCACAAGCCTCCTCAAAGTCTTCTTTGGAGAGCCTTTAAGGTAGCTTTTTTAAAAAGTGCCGCATAATTAAAAAGTGCCTCGGGCGAAAAGTCCGAGGCACTCCTCCTTTTTCCTGTTATTCAGACAGAGGAGCAGAAGATTGTTCTTTTTTTAGGCTATCCTGAAAGCTTTCGAGAATTCTCGCCTTCGTTTCAAGCCAAGCGGTCTTTGTCCTTGATGCAAAGAGTATTCCGGAAACGTATCCCCGTATTCCTATTATGGGAAGTGCGGAGAGCTTGAGTATGCCGTTTATGACGTCGGCTGCTGTCATTCCGTCCTTTACGCTTAAAGCTACAGAAACCGTAACACACATACAAACGGCGGAGGGAATTAACTTCACAAAGGAACGCATACGCTTGCCTCTTTCCGGATCGCAAAGCTCGCCTGTGCTTTTTGTGTCCTCTGAGAGAAGCATACGGGGTGTCAGGGGAGCACAGTGCATTCGCTCCACCTTTTTAAAGATACGTCGCCGCTGTCTGTTTTCCCGTGTTTTCTCCTTTGGCTTGTCCGCCTCGCAAAGACCGTAGAACATAAG
This sequence comes from Eubacteriales bacterium, assembly GCA_045655765.1. Taxonomy (GTDB): domain Bacteria; phylum Bacillota; class Clostridia; order Oscillospirales; family CAG-272; genus UBA1740. The sequence continues at coordinate 16,166 of JAZOQA010000039.1, forward strand.
CTTGTTCCTTCGTCTGTATTCAAGCTCACGCTTTGAATACTCGACGCAAAACTTGCGAAGTGCGGGCATATTATTGCCTTTAATTTCTACACGGGTGGCGGTATAATGTGCTTTTGCACGCTTATATTCCTCGCATCTTTCGCCTCGGTCCTCACCAACGTCCTCAAGCGAAAAATACATAATATACGCCGATATAATCATCACTGTAAGTGTTCCGATATACGTATCGCTTGTCGCAGTGCTGATTGCAACGTCGGTGAACGTCACAAGAGCGGCTATAACCACAGTTATAATTGCTATAACCTTGCCAAGGCTGCGTGCCGCAGAGCCTAAAAAATCGCTTGAGTGCGGACCCGTGTCACGTAAAAGAAGGTCATTGCTCTCCATTTTTCTCATCTCCTATTCCAGCCCTCGGGCGTGCAAGCTTAAAGCATACAGCACCTATCAAATTGCCCAAAAAGCCGACGAGTGAAATTGCGGTCATCTGCTGTGCAATCTTTGATAGCAAAAAGAACAGAGCGAATATTATCAGCCACATCATATGTGCGGAGGGGGATTTCATCAGCCTGCCGAAATACTTTATAATCGGCACAGAACAGATGAGGAGCAGAACAAGCACGCCGCCTGAAAGCACGCTTCCGTCACCCGCCGCACGCCATATTGGGAAGTAGGAAATTACGGCACAAGCGACGGGTACGGTGCAGAAGACAAGACCAAGTAAGTGAAGTGCGAGATTTTTATACGACAGCTTCATCATTTTTCGTCTGACCTCCGTCCGAGAGGAGCTTGCGTATTGCTTCTACTCTTCGCCCGATGGCATCCTTTTGGTATTCTGGCATAGACGAATACATAAATACATTGTAAAGAAGCTCGATTTGCTCGTCCATTATGATTTCCAGCCGCTCTCTGTCTGTTGCAAGGTCGCCGAGTGCGTCAAGGCGTGCGGTCGTGTCGGTAATGGATTTTTCAAGCTTTTTTACCGTATCCTTTAGAATATCGAGGCTTTCCGTGATTACGCTTTTCGTGTCATCACTAATCTTAACGGAGCTGTCTACGCTCGTCTTGATTTCCTTTACCATATTTCCAAGTCCGCCGACGCTTTGCCTGATTGAGGGCATAAGACCTTTTTTATAGGAAAAGGTCAGCACCACCGAGCCAAGAAGCGTAAGTGCGGAAAGAATCTCCGTTGAGTGCTTGCACACCTCACCGTAAAGTGCGGTGAAAAAATTGCCGTCGTCGCTACCCGGGGTGCCGGTTGAAGCTGCCGAAACGCTCATAGCTCCAAGAACAAGAAGCATTACAACAGCGGCACTTATACATAAAAGCTTTTTCAGTTGTCTTTTCATTTTTATTCCTTTCTTTTAAAAAATCGTTGCACTTGATATTTTTGCGGCGAGCCTTTTGACTTGCTCCTCGAGTCCTTCAGTACGCTTTTTAAGTGCGTCACATTCAAAAAGAAGGGAGCGAATCTCCGACTCATCCGGGGGAATCAAGTCTATTTTGTTACCGTTTTTTATGAAGCCGTCGGGACGGAAACTGCCCTCGGAGCAGGTGAGAACAGGCAGAATCTTGCCGTCGGGGAGCTTACCTGACAATATCCTTGCTTTGCCCTCTGTGACGGAGCATACCGCCTCTCCAAGTCTGATTTCTCCGTTTGTTACTCCGTCAAAATCAAGCTCTATTATCCCGTCCCGCCTCCCGACTGTCTCTATGGCACGGGGACGGCCGTTTAACATTTTATATTTTATGTTAATCAATTTTCACCCTCCCCAAAAGCAGTGGAAGCCTCATAAGAGCTGAGCCTTTCCTCTATTGCTTTTATGCGTTCTTCAAGGGTGATTGTGCCGACCTTCATATATTTAGCCGCCTCGCCGTTTAGCATATCCTCGAAGAAATTTTTAAGCGTATGTCCTACTGAAAGACCCGTCTTTACGTCCTCGGCGATGCCCTCCTCATCTGCGCAAATGTCCTCGATAAGACTATTTAAGCGAGAGATAATAAGAAGTGGCAGACGGTCGAACGCCGCCTTCATATCCTGCGCGGTGTAGCCGTAGCCGCCGTAGCTTGCATCGGCATTCGGACGTGTGGGAAGTGAGCCGACCTTAATTGCATCAGACTCGGCTTTTGTGATTTTTGTGGTTTTCATATTTTTTCCTTTCTTATCAGTTTCGCTTGATTTTGCCCTTGATTCTGTATCTGTAACCTATTGACGAGACTGCTATGGGTGAGCGGAAGGCTTTTGAAAAAACGCATATCTGTTTCTCAACCCAGCCCTTTGACGAGTCGTTGATTATGACTGTAGCAACGTCTCTTGTATCAAACGAAAACGCTTCAAAGTTTATGTCTGTAAAGTCAAGAACTGCACCCGTAAGACGGCTTGACGGTCTATACACGCCAGAGTCCGTCAGAACCTCGCACGAGAGTGAAGTGCCCCTCATATTCTTGATTCGTACGGAAAGAGAATTTCTTGCCGTGCTTTTTTCAAGATGAGGAATGCCGCAGTTGTCGAGCTTGGTTTTAAGGGCATAAAGCGGTGCTTTGTTCGCAAAGCCGTAAAAGTCGGGGTGAATTCTTTTCCCCATACTTTCGGCATATTCCGTTGCACTGAAATTGGGTGCGTTTGCTATTCTGTCAGGGGCGATGCCTCTTTTGTCGTTGTTGAAGATGCACACGTCGCCGTTTTCGGTTCCGAAGAAGAGCAGAGTACCGTCGGAATATACACAGGTTGCGGGATTGAAGATACCGCCCTCCGATTCCCCCGTTACGTATACACTGTACTTGTTGCCGTCTTCGTCACGAACGTAATATGCCCGTCCGTACTCGTCTGAGGTACTCATAAGCACTGTGCCCTTGGCATAGCTGTCTATATCGGGGTGAATCTTATGAGCCTCGTCTAGCGAAAAGCTTGCATATTTTGCTAAGGGGGTGGCGTTCGTGTACGTTCCCACACCCTTGACGTAATACCACTCGTATTCCTTTTCACCCGAGGGGCCTGTAAAGGTGGAGCGAGTGTCTGCAAGAAACATCTCCTCGCCTATTTGCACCACTATATATCCGCACCAATGCGTAATAGATGCACGTGGAAGCTCCGCAGTAAGCAGACGTGGATTTACGTTCGATGAGCGAGAGGCTACGTACCTGTTTCCGACAGAGTTTTTCTTTATTGCGCAAAGACCCGTGTCACCGAGGAAAATAGCCTCGTCGAAGAGCGATATTGCCGCTCCTGCAGAGTTAAATCCTGTGTGAATATTTGACACGGGGTACACCGTTTCCAGAAAATCGCCGCCATCCCTTGCCTGGTGACAAAAGATGCAGCCGCATCCGTCATCCTCCGATTTTATAACGGCGAGAGCATCGGGCATAGGAACGAGAGCGTTTGTCGCATACGCCGCAACTCCGTCGTCAAAATATGAAAGTGCTCCGAAATAAAGCTTGTCCTCTGTTTTCTCGTGACCGAACAGGGAATAGAAAACGGTGTTGGGATGATTTGGGTTGCCTGCGATGAATATTCTTCCGTCGAAAATAGTCGAAACACGGCAGCCGCCTATTACGTCCTCCTCTTCGAGGATTCTCTTGGTAAAATCCTCGCCGTTAATAGAGCTGATACTGCTCTTTGAGTCTAAAATTCCGCCAGCTATTATAAGCGTGTCATTCGGTATTTTGAGTGCATTGCTTGAAAATACGACACCGTTTATAAATCCATCGGCATCCTTGTTGACCGTATATTCCACATTCTCGCCTCCGACTGTAAAGGAGGTTATGCTTTTTGTAGGGCTTGTTATGGGAATAACGAACGTCTCCTCTGGGGTTTCTTCGGAAAACACCTTGCTTACCGCAGGCAGGGTCTGATAGTTTTCGATGCTCGAGGCTCTTACCTCGTTTGCACCGAAGGTTAAAGCTTCAAGGGCACTCGCACCGCCGAATACCTCAAGACCAAGCCGTTTAAGGTCTCTTCCGAGATATACGCTTTTTAATTGTGAGCAATTAAGAAAAGCTTGTGTGCCTATTGAAATTATCGAGGACGGAGTGCTGACTGATATAAGAGAGGTGCAGTCGTAAAAGGCAAGACTTCCGATTTCCGTGATTCCCTCGCAGATTCTCACGGAGGTGATTTTTTTGTTGCCTCTGAAAGCGTTGTCCTCTATACGCTTCACGGCGGTAGACGTTCCGCCCAGATTTACGTAAGCCGGCACGAAAATCTCCCCCTCGGTGTCCGGATCAACGTCAACAACTCTGCATCCGGCTCCGTCGGCAAGACGCTCGTAAATCAGCCCCTTCGTTCCTTTATAATAAAGTGCTCTTTCGCTAACGCTAACCGTTTCCCAAAATCGGTTGGTCAGAAGATTACGCTGCTCGTGGGGCACTCCGTTTATAAAAAGCGTGGGGACGTATACGCACTCCGAGTCTTGGTCAACCCCAAGACAACTGCCGTCGCTTCCTATACGAGTAATGCTTTTGCCGTCGAGAACGTACGTCGAGCCTCCGTATGTGAATGCGTGGCTCTTGGAGTCTGCAATTTCACAGAGCTTAGTTATATTATCGTATGAATCTCGCTCTTTGATATTGAAGCGGTACAAGCTTTTTCCTGCGTGGACTATTATGTATTCCTCGTCCTCACCGCATCGCTGTGAGAAGATTGAATGAACTTTCTCTCGGAGCATTAAAATGCGTCTGAATCCCGGAATGCTCTCCAGAGAGTGTGCACCGCCGCTCTCGTAGTCACGGTACATATTTTCAAGGTAGGCGAAGCGTCTTTTGTCTATATTGCTTCCGTCACCGTTGAAATCAACCCCGAGCATATCTGAGTAGAGCATAGTGTACTCATCTTTGTTTTTTAAAAGATTTTTACTTGTCATTTACGCCCACCCCGTTGTATCGGTGTAATTTTCACTCACAGCTCTTGAGAGCTTGGTGCGAAGACGCAAAACGGAACTTTTATATTCGTTCATATAAAGCCGTGCTATGCCCGAATCAACGTCTCCGATTATGTAAGCACCCGTCAGCTGAACGAGCAAAGACTGAGCCTCGGGTGGAATTTCAAGCTCTCTGTCAAGGTCGTTTGCTGTCAAGCTTGGAGCTGTTTTTTTGTATTTGAAGCACACGCTGCCTCTGAAATCAGACGGGCATACGATAGAATCTCCGTCAATAAAAACGGAAGATAGAGGCTTTCCGTCCTCGCTCGTAGGTAATGATATAGCCCGTGAGAAATCAGGTATTTGCCCTCGTACGGACACGTATTTTTTACTGCCGAAAATAGGAATGTCTGTCACCTCGTCGGATTCTCGTTCCGAAAACACAGTGAGATTTCGTACGGTATAAGATGTCTCCCCTTTAAATTCAAGGGAGCATTTTTCATCTATGAAGCCTTTGAATTCGACCCCCTGACCGTCAAAGGTATGGCTTTCAAGCGTTGTGCTTTTTATAACGAATTCTCCCTTGCCGAAGACACGAAAGCTGTATGCCGCGCCGTCAAGCGGTATTTTTTCGACTTCTCCCCCGGTGTGTCTAAGCTCCTCTGTGTAGCTTTTATGACGGGGAGAGGTTATGTATAGCGATGCTCTGCCTATGACGTTTATCTCCGAATAAATGTCACAGAGGGCGACGTTTGCCGAAGCGATGAACGCATCCTCGTCAAAGTAGTCATATTCACTAGTCAAGGCCTTGACACCTATCATAAGTTGCTTTGTTGTCATTGCTTTTTTTCCTCCTTTTATGGGTCACGGACGGCATAAAGCCGTCCGCTTTGACAGTTTAGGTGCTATCCGTGTTAATTTAATCTTAAAATTAAAGGGACGTTGCACCGAACAATGTTTCCGTGGAGTTGACAGCAAGGCAGATGTGCTTGTAGGTTCCAAAGCCCACTCCGAAACGGCATCTTCCGTTCCAAAGGTAATTACCGGTGTGGTGATCAATCCAGTTGGTAATCGTAAGAGGTACACGGTTGAAGAACATATTGCCGGCAAGGGTCTTGTTTGCTTCGCTGGACATTATCATAAATCTGTCGTCGGTTGTAGTCCAGTTGGGAAGCACTATGACGTTCCAATTTCCGAAATGAAGATTGATGTCATTGTAGGAGCTTCCGGTAGAGCCAAGGGAGCCGCAAACCTTTTTAACGGCCGATTCAAAGAGGGTACGGTTTCCGGGGATTATAATGGTATCTGCGGTGTATCCGAGAGCCTCGCCGTTTTCATCCTTCATATTACGCATCCTTGCAGAAACCTCCGAGAGCACCGTTTCGAACGCACCGGGAGTTGCCGCATTTTCTCCATCGAAGAAGTTGCCATAGAAATAATTTGACTGAAGTCCGTAGTTGCCGCTAGCAGAGGCGGGGGAGCCCCAACTGTGCTCGCAGTTGAAAAGAGGCAAACCGTCGGGAGTCGTGATGTCAATGGTCGTTGAGGCTATGGAGGCAGATTCAATAGTTCCGTTTATGAGTGCGGCCTCGCAGATTTTGTTGATTGTTTTATAGTACGCACGTGTGAAATTCTGAATTCTACGCTTTGCATCCGCTGCAATGCCGTAGTTTGCGTCTTCAATCATCTCGGCAGTTATAACAAACTCCTTCATATACTGGATATGTTCGATGAATTTTCTGTACGTTTCTACGGGTGCATCTTTCTGTGCTGCTGCACCCTGCAAGGTGGCCTCGAAGATCTCAAATTCATTTTGACCTATGATGGTCTCGGCAAACTTGTTGCTCTTTTCAATATTGAAGAGCCAATCGCAAATGCCTCCCTTCTTTTTCATTATGTCGCTTTCGTGCTCAATTATCATTTTTATAGGAGTTTCGAGTCTGCCTAACGCTCCAAGAGTATTTGAGCCTTTGCAATAAACTATCATTTGTTTTTCCTTTCCTTTTCTTTTTTATTTTGTAACCTTGCGATAAAGGGCACGTATTTCCTCATCGCTCATTTCACCGAAAAGCTCCCTTGCTTGGACAAGCTCGTCTTTGCTCATTCCTCCGTATCCGGGGTGCACCGTACGTGGAATCGTGCCGCCAAGATGCCTGCGGTTGTCCGGGGGTGGGGTGCGAACTCGGGAGGTTGCAAGAAGCGCCTCCTTTGAGGAAAGACCGAGAGCACGCAGCTCCTTGTAACGCTCCATATTGCATACGCCGCCGGGATCAGCACCGATGACGTAAGGAAATTCGCCCGCAAGAGCATTAAGCTCTCCTTCAATGTCTATTTCTTGGATCTCGGCTGTATTTTCGCTGTATTCCTCTTGCATTTCTCCCTGTTCTTCGGGGACGTTGATTTCCGTCTGGTTTTCAAGGATGCTGTTTTCATTATCCATAATGCTTTACCTCCCGCACTTGCATCTAAGGTCGCCGCCGTTTTCGATTCTTGAACCACGGGGCTGGTTTTTTTTAGGATTGGGGGCAACTATCTTGCCCGCCTTGTTGGTTTGATACGGATTTTTTGTGTTTTTCTTGCAGCCTTTCATTCGCTTGCTTTCTCCTTTTCTCTTTTCTTGTTTTCTTGTTCTGCCAGCTGTGTAAAATATTCTACGTTTTCTCTTGCGTAGGGGTAGTGTGCTCTTTCCTGACTCTGCCAATAGCGTAGCAGAGTTATAGGGCTTTCCTTGTCGCCGAGGGTACCGGAGCGAAGATTTTCAAGATTTCTCTCCCAAAGAGCCTCTCTTGTGTATTCCGTTCCGCCGTTGAGGTCCACGGAGAAGAGAAACGCATCGCTGTAAAAGAGCAGGTCGTTTTCTTCGTCATATTCAAGGAAGTCGGCTCTGTTGAAGGACTCCGTCCTTACATTGCCGTATGCGTCCTTATAGGACATTAGCCTCGGCTCGTCGGCAAAGGCAAGATAATGCTCGAAGATGAGCCTGTCTATCTCTGCGTGAGCTGTGTATTTCATCTTCTTTTTGGATTCAAGACGGCTGTTTGCCTGCGAGATTCGGAGCTGCTTTGCAACTCCGGATTCATTAAGGTGAGTATCAATGCCTTGGAAAGCGTCTGAAATTCCAAGAGTCCTCTTAGCGTGGTCGTAAAGACGCTCTGCTTCCTCTATATCCTGTGAGATGTCGGGGGTCGTGTCGATTTTTCCGTATTGCTCAGTGCTTTCTCCCGGCTTCATTCTGATTACTTGACCGAACACGGAATTGCCGAGAGAGACGTTCGCATCCTCGGGCATAACGGGAGTTATTCCGGCACGAAGAAGCTTTTGCAGAATGCGGGATTCCACCTTGTTTATCGCCTGCTGCTCAGGGCGGATGAATTCGCAATCCGACTGACCGAGCACGTAGTCCTCCATAGTTGTGTTCTTTCGAATAACGATGGGGAATTTTTTGGGAGTGTAATAGGGCACGGTGAGAGCTCCCTTATATTCGGGGAAGCGTTGACGCACGCTCTTGTCGAGGAATTCAAGCTCTTGATTTACCGTGTAAAAATCTTGACTTTCGCAAGAGCATAAGCCCTCTGCAAGAGCACAATTTTTACATATTCTAATCTTCCTTTTGTAATAACGCTCGTTGTCCTTAAGCTCAGCGTCTCCCGAAAATATGTACTGTCCTATATCTCCGTTTGCGTCACGGTAGAAGCAAACGGTAACACAAACGGCATCTGTGCCCGTGTAATCCTCACTAAAGGAATACTCGCACTCCAAGAGATTTGCCGCCTCGTCTGAAAGACCGTAGCGTCTTATAACTTCGCTTCTTGTTGTGGTGAAGCGTAGGAAGCAGTAATCCATATCCTCGACGTTGCAAATACCCGGCTGAGGAATGAAGTTTTTAGGTGAAATACAGCGTATATCCACCCCTCCCCGCTCATTTCCTATGCGAATGGAATTATTCCACTCTACGTACCAAACGCTTCCGCCGTATATGTAGGTGTATCGCTCGTCCAAATCGTTCATTTGCTCAAACGGAAGCACCGCTCGCACAGAGGAGCAAAGATGTGCAGCTGCGTGAGCGGAGGCGAAGCGACGCTCGCTATAAGCGTAAGGGTCGATTTTGCTTACGGGAATGTCGGAGGAGACCTGGCTTTCGATTATTTCGTACGTGATGTTTCTCACCGTTGTTGCACGCTCTATGCCGCCGTCGATTTCGTCAGTGCCCTTGTATTGACGCATATGACGGTCGAGCAATTCAAGATGCTCCTCTGCGGCATTTCTTGCATTTTCATAAAGCTCTGAAAAATGCTCGAGCTTTGCGGTTCTTTTAATGCTTTCTTTGTTCAAATCGGTTCTCCATATTTACGTTTTAGATATTTTTTTTGTTCCTGGTCCGCTAAAAGGTAGTCCTCCCACATATCGGGACTCCAAGGACGCCTATTACCCTTGTCTTTGGAATTCGGTCTTGCGTGGAAAATAGCAAAGCCTCGAAGCGCGTCCGGTGCGTGAGTGATTTCGTGCGGCTCCGTGGAACAGTCCGTTGGGCGGATTTTGTCACGCAAAAGGGCAGGCAGGCAACGTATAATTTCAGTGCAGGTTGAAAAGATTTGAAGCCTTACCCCCGTACCCGTGTCGCATAAAAGCTCCTTTAAAGCAAGCCAGCCCGCTTCACGGTCGTTTGACGTTTTTGTGAAATTTACGCCGTACTCCGAAAAGAGCGTCGCCTTGCTTTTCCCCGTCTCCTGACTTCTTGACCAAAGGTCGGGTGGAGCTAAGGTTGCATAAATATCTTCTCCGAGAGGTGTTCTTTCAAGTATTGCCTTTGCCGATTTGCTGATTGGTAGATCGGACTCGCAAAATTCACGAAAGACAAAGAATTTGCCCTCGGGGCTTGCCGCAATCCAAAGGCACGCCAAGCGGTCAAGTCCGTAATCGACAGTTCGGTATTTTCGCCAAGAGGAGGGGATTTCAAATGGCTCAATTACGTGATGTGTCCTTGAAAACTCGGTGAAATAGCGTCCCTCAAAAATGTCCCAATCGCCGTGTAGAAGTGCTCGCCTTTCGCACTCGGGCAGGGCGAGAAGCCTTTTTGCGTAAGACGGGTCGCTTGCCGTTAAAAACGAGTTGTCGTTCAAGAGAGACGGAATGAAAATGCGTCTCATCCCGTCATCTCCGACAAACGGTGTGTCAGGCGGCGAGGGGTCAATAAATCTCTCCTTGACCCAGCTATGCCCCACGCCGCCGGGGTTTGTGGAGGATTTCACCTGCTTTGGAAATGAGTTTACTCCTCTTACACGTGAGATAAGATAAAGATACTGTGCCTCTGTGAAATGAGTCAGCTCATCAAATCTTACGACGTCGTATTCCGCCGATTGATACTGATAAACATCCGTTTCTGCCGCACAGTAGCCGAAGTCTATAATAGACCCGTTTTTGAACTTGCCTGTGTGCGAGGATGCGTTGAAAGTGTAGATTTCCTTTGGATAAAGCGAAAGAGATGTGCGTATGAGTGATTTTTCCAATTCGGAAAAGGTTCGTCGCAATATCAGCTGCTTGGATTTGGGGTAGAGAAGTGCAAAGAGCAGGGCGTCAATCATTTGACCGTATGATTTTCCGCCGCCTGCCGCTCCGCCGAATAGGATTTCGTCCTCGGATGAGTCGATGAAGCGTTTTTGCTTCTTTGTCACAGTGAGCTTTACGTTCATTTGGTGAGAACCTCGAGAGTTACGTTGATTCGTTCCGCCGTAGTATCGTTTTTCTTCTCGTCTCCCATTCCAAATTCACAACCGAGCAGAAATTTTGTAAACGAGGCGTCGTGCCGTTTGGTGAGCGCTGTGTCAATAAGATAATCTCTTCGGATTTCGCTACATTCGTGCCACGCTTTACAAAACGTTTTATTCTTTTTAAAATTTTCAAGATCCTTCAGGGTTACTCCTATGCTTCTTGCAAATTTTTCAAAGCTCGGTGCCCCGACGTCACTGTAACCTATGAAAAAGGTGTACATCTTGCCCGCCAAGGATTTGTCGTATTTTGTTTTTTTCCGTTTCTTCTCCATATCCGTTTATTTAACCGCCCTTTATCGCTGTGCCTCGAAGTTAAGTGACCTGCGTTCCGGACCGCTGCCCGTTTTCCTCCTTGGCATTTCCATTATAGCTTAAAAATCGTTCGAGGTAAGTATAGTATGGAACCAAATAAACGTGCTTTTTTATACCGTTTTTTGTAAAAAATAAACAAAAAAACGCCCCGTTTGGGCGTCGCTGTGCTTCGTTGGTATAAAAAGCTCCGATTTTACTTAAAAAAAGAAAAAAGAGCCGAGAAAAAACTCGGTTCTTTTTACATAACAAGCTCGTAAAGCTCAAGAAGCTCGTTTTCTATTTCGGTTTTTCTTGTGTCGATTTCTGCCGCACGCACGTAGTCGCAGGCAGCTGTGCCGAACAGCTCCTCATCAAGCCTTTCCGTTTCTGCTTCAAGCTCGGCAATTCTTGCCTTTGCACGATTTAATTTTCTTTCAAATGCACGTTTTTCTGCATTTTCACGCTTTTTTTGCTCGTAAGCTTGCTTCGAGGTGCTTTCTTCCTTTTTTGGAGCGTTAAGGGATGCCATATCAGTACGGCAGACCTCTCGAAGACGCATATATTCCGTATACGCATCATCGTATTCCTCAAGGCGGTAATCGAGCATTCCGTTTTCTCTTGCGGGATCAAGCTCTATTATACGTGTGGCGAGCTTGCTTATGAAATATCTGTCGTGGGAAACGGCAATGACCGTGCCGTCAAAAGCGAGAAGTGCGTTTTCAAGTGCCTCGCACGAGCTTATGTCAAGATGGTTTGTCGGCTCGTCCATTATAAGAAGATTAACCTTTTTGAGTATCAGCTTGGCAAGCGTCAGACGTGCTCGCTCGCCGCCCGAGAGGGATGCGACTAATTTTTCGCAGTCGTCAGCATCGAATAAGAAAAGAGCCAAAGTCGAGCGAAGCTCAAGGTCGGTCTTCAAGGGGTATTCCTCACGCATTTCACCGAAAACCGTATTGCTGTCCGAAAGTCCTCTGTTCTCTTGGTCGTAATAACCTATTTTAATGTTATAACCGAGGGTTATTCTTCCTGAATCCGGGACAAGGGCAGAGTTTAAAAGCTTCATCAGGGTTGATTTACCCGAGCCGTTTTTGCCAAGGAATAGAACCCTTTCGTACCTTTTAATTAAAAATGAGAGATTTTGGATAAGCGGCTTTCCGGCATAAGAAAAGCATACGCTCTTTGCCTCTACGACGTCGTTGGCACTTTCCTCCTCCTCGGAAAAGTGCAAACGGATGCTTCTTGGATCCTTTGGCATAAGCTCGATTTTTTCCATTCTTGCAAGCTGCTTTTCCTTTGAGCGAATGGTTACAAAGTTATGCTCTCGGTTACATCTGCGTTGAAACTCGATATTCGCACGTATTTTTTCGATGACCTTTTGCTGCTCCTTATAACGCTTTTCAAGTGCGGCTGCCTCGTCCTCACTTTGCTTTTTTGAAGCGGAATAGTTGCCGTTATAAAGACGTGTGTGCCCGTTTTGCAGATGCAGGGTTTTGTTTGTGGTTCTGTCAAGGAAATATCTGTCGTGCGAGATTATCAGCACGGTCTTTTTATAAGATGAAACGAAATCCTCAAGCCACGAAAGTGCGTCAATGTCAAGGTGGTTTGTCGGCTCGTCAAGCATAAGAACGTCAGGCTCTGTCGCAAGAAGCCTTGCAAGAGCGAGGCGTGTGTACTGACCGCCTGAGAGAGTTTTGATTTTTTGATCTATAAGCTCCTCCTCAAAGCCAAGACGCAGGAGCATACTTTTACAGCGTCCTCTGAATTCAAGTCCGCCGCTTTGGCAAAAAATTCGGTTTTCCTCAGCAAGTCTTGATGAAAGGCGGTTGATTTCATCGTCTTCCGTTGCCGCCAAAAGCTCTCTTTCGGTTTTTGCAATTCTCTCTTCAAGAGACAAAAGCTCGGTGAAGGCGGTGTACATATATTCAAGACAGCTCATTTCGCCGGGCAGAGCGTTAAGATTCGGATTTTGCTCCAAAATTCCCACGCTGTGTCCCTTTTGTATATATACCGCACCGCTGCTGGGAGTCTCCGTGCCCGTTATTATTCTGAAAAGAGAGGTTTTGCCGGCTCCGTTTTGTCCGATGATGCCTACTCGGTCACCGTCGTTTACGGAAAACGAAACGTCCTTAAGTATCACGTCAACACCGTATGAAAGTCCTATTTCCGATACGGAAAGCGCTATCATTTCAAGTCTCCTCTCTTCCTTTATAATAATATAATTCGTTTTTTATTTCGCTGTTGCCGCCTTTATAAGAGAGCTTGCGTGCTTTCTTATAAAGAGATAGCATTCGGGGCAATTTTTTTGTGAATTTATCAAATATATGTATAATCAGAAAAACCCTTCAAGCGACAAGACAAGCTTTGTTTTTGTCGCATAGAGCTGTTCTTTCTTTCTAAAAACGGAGTGGGAAGCCCCACCCCGTGTAAAATTGTGACGGCATAAAATGCTTATCCTGAAACAGCTTTCTTTATAATGCCGTTTACGTATTCACGCATTTTGAGCATAGTGTCGCTGTCCTCTACGCATTTGTCGAATTTGATTTTTTCACCTAAGATTTTTTCCACCCCTGCAATTATCTGGTCCTTAGGGCAGTATTTCTCGCAAAGCTTCATTGCTCTCATATCCTGAAGCGCGTCAAAGAAGACGGGCAAACGCAACGAGTCGTACGCAGTACCGTCCTGTGCCGGGTAAACTATGAACATATCTCCGGCAGGAACCCATTCGTCACCGCAGGTGTTGAGATAGGGGTTGACAGCGTCCATAGAGTGACGGTTTTGGTAGAAGTTGAAGCCCCAGTGAAGGAAGCCGACGATGTCGTACTTATACATTTGCATTCCTATTGAGCGACATCTTGGGGACGACTGTGCGATGAACCTGTTGGAGACGTCCTTTGCCTGGCTGCAGCAGTAATAGGTCCAAAGGTCTGGCACCTTATTTTCAAGGAATGGCTCAATGTGGTCGTTTGAGGGAATTGCCGTTGAAACGACCCCCTGCTCGTAAAGCTCATATTTTGACATAGCGTCCATAATGGTGTAGCCTTCAAGGAGGCCCGCAATGCTGTTCTTTGCCGCCTTGTAGCTTTCAAGGTGGTCAAGTGACGGCTCGTCAGAGATGTGGAACAGGCAACGCTTGTCAAGTCCTCTTTTCTTCATAAAGGAGAGAAACTCGGTCAAGAAAGAGCGGAGGAATGCAGTATATTCGGGAGAGACGGAATCCGTTCCCCAACCGAAAATCTTTTTGTACTCTCCGTTCACAGTAGCCATAATTTTAGGAGCGTGATATGCTCCCCACTGAGTGAAGAGGTGGCAGATTTCAAAGTATTTGACTCCGATTCTATCGCACATATCTATCCATCTTTCAACAAGGGAGAAGTCAAATTCGTACCTGTCACCGACCTTTGTCACGCCTACGAGCTGGTGAGTAGGTCTTTCGCCGCCGACCCTTGTGTCAAGAGCGAGGGTGAAAAGGGGAGTTAGAAGCAGGTTAACTCCGCTTCTTACTGCCGATTTTGCAAAATTCTCGATTATTTCCCAGTGCCTTTCCGACCAAATCTCTACGCCGTAGTAGCTTGCGAGGCTGTCGCAGTGGAACCAGTTGGTGTATTTAAAGCCGTCAAGCTCGGGCAAAACGGCATCAATGACGTCTATTTTAAGTGTATGTAAGTATTTTCCAAGCTTGCTTTCAAGGGTGACGGTGAGCGGATATTCTCCTGCGGGAAAATTCTCGGGGACCTCTACTTCAAACCAAATGGATTTGATGAATGCACCGTAGCTTGTCGCCACGGCTCCGCCATTTCTTAAAGGAAGAAGAATGTCGGGATAAAATCCGGGTTCGTAAGAGAGGTACTTGTCGTCGCATTTTTGCTTGTAACAGGGCTTTGTTACGCCGATGTTTGCGACGTTGCGAGCCGATGTATATTTTGCAAGCTCACTCTCCGCTTTTATTTCCCAAAGGATATGTTCATAGGGATGGTTGTCCGTTGGGACGTATAGCACCTGAAACGAAAGACGCTCGCCCTTTAAAACTGAAATTTTTTCAAGAGGCGAAAATTTTTCTGCGGTGTCAGTGAGCATAACCTTTTCAAGTGAGGAGATGAGTTTCGTTGTTAACATATTCTTTCCATTTTGGGTTTAACTTTTAATTATAATGTAATTGAGATTTTAAATCTGTATAAAAGTTTTTTTGGGAAAAGAGCAAATACGATATTATTGCGCTTCGCTTTCAAGTATTTCGAGAAGACGCTTGAAATTTTCGGGCAAGGGGCACTCGAAAACCATTCTTTCGCCCGTTTTTGGATGAGTGAAGGAAAGACGCTTGGCGTGAAGAGCTTGTCCTGAAAAGAGCTTTGCGTGACGCTTTTCAAATTGAGTGGCACCGCCGCCGTAAACGGTGTCGCCGAGCAGTGGGTGTCCAAGGTGAGACATATGCACTCTTATTTGATGCGTCCGCCCCGTTTCAAGCCTCAATTTCAAGTACGAGACCTTGCCAAAGGAGCAAGCGACCTCATAATGCGTTATGGCACTTTTCGCATTCTCGGAATTCAGGAGCACCGCCATTCTTTTTCGGTCCGTCGGGTGTCTCCCGATAGGCAGACTTACCGTGCCGCTCTGTGTAGCAAAGCTGCCTGTAACAAGAGCGTGATATTCTCTTTCTATGTTGTGTAGCTTTAATTCCTCCGAGAGAACTCGGTGTGCCGTATCGTTCTTTGCAACGACGAGAAGTCCGCTTGTGTCCTTGTCTATTCGGTGGACTATTCCCGGACGCAAAACACCGCCGATGCCCGAGAGGGAGTCACCGCAATGAAAGAGCAGGGCGTTGACAAGCGTGCCTGTGTAATTGCCTGCGGCAGGGTGTACAACCATACCCTTAGGCTTGTTGATTACAATAACGTCGGAGTCCTCGTATATTATATCGAGCGGAATATTCTCCGCAAGTGCCTCCGCCTCCTTAGGCTCCGGCAGGTCTATGTCTATCAAATCGCCGAGGGCAACGGTCTGCTTTTTCTTTGCGGGGCGTCCGTTTACGAGTATGCTTCCGTCCTCTATGAGCTTTGCCGCCGCACTTCTGGACAGCTGCTCGCAAAATGAAGCGACAGCGGCATCAAGCCTTATGCCGGACTCTTCTTCCGTTATGACGTGCTTAATCATTGTTTTTGCTTCCTTTTTTGTTCTGCCTTGCCTCTTTAATAATATCTATAAGGAGCAGAAGTATCAGCCCGAACGCTCCAACGGTAACAAAACTGTCAGCGACGTTGAAGATTGCAAAATTCATAAAGGTCGGCTCAATAAAATCGACCACGTAACCAAGGAAAATGCGGTCAATCATATTTCCTATTCCGCCCGAAACTATAAGAGCTATTGCTGTGGCATACAGCTTGTTCGGTGCCTTTCTCATATACAAAAACACCGAAAGAGCAACTATTGCCACCGTTGATATCACCATAAATACCCATCGGTTATTCTTGAAAATTCCGAACGCTGCACCTGTGTTTTCGTGATACGTGAAGCTGATGAAGCTCTTAATAAAGGTGCTCGTGGATATAGGCTTAAGATATTTTACGGCAAGGAATTTAGTCAGCTGGTCGAGGACTATTCCTATAACTATGATTAAGGTGTAATATGTGTATGCTTTTATCAGCTTTTTCTTTTCTTCTTGCATTTTATTCTCCTTATGGCAGGAATAGCTTGATTATAAGGATTATAAAATAAGTTACCGTAAAGGGAATGTCAAACGGAGAGCTTTGCCCTACGTTCATCTTAGCCATTATAGCCCTTACGGGTATTATCGCAGGCTCGCTTATGAAATACGCAACCGTGTTAAGTCGGCTTTCCTGTGATGTGAACAGCGGCAAAAGCATACGGAAAAGCATAGCGTATGAGACAGCCGTAAGCCATACGGACAGCGTTCTTCCAAAAATCAAAAGTACTATTTCCAATTTTTTCTCCAAGCATTCAAAAACGGCAGTGTCCTAACCGCCGTTTTTTAGTTTTTTATCATTCTGCGTCGGAAACTCCTATTCCGTTCGGAGTGATTATGTACGTGCTCGCAGAGACCCTCTTGATGTCTCCGTCCTTTGTATAAGTGACACCGTTTAAGAAGTCAAGCATTCTTACTGTCGATGCCTTGTCAAGCAGCTCGACGTTAAGCACAACCGTGCAGCCGTCAAGAAGATAGTCCGCAATGTCACTGACCTCGTCAAATGACTCGGGGTGCACGAGCTTCAATTCTATATTGCTTTCGGGGTTTTGAGAAACAACTGAGCCTGTGGGCTTTGCGGGAGTGCTCTCGGCCTCACGCACGGGTGCTTCTCTTACCTCATCGGGATTGTAGGTCTTGAAGGTGATTTCCTCCTCACCTGTTAACTGCTTTTTTTCTTTGAGCTTCTTTGCCCAGCTTTCAAACATTTTTTCTATCTCCTTTCGTTTTTCAATTTCTTATAAACAATTTTCGTCCGACACGCACAAGCGTCGAGCCCTCTTCTATTGCGACCCTGTAGCTGTCGCTCATTCCCATTGAAAGTATGGGCGACTCACCAAAGTCAAAGCGTTCTTGCAAAGCGTCAAACAGCTCACGGGTTTGGCGGAAGTAGGGTCTTATGTCCTCCTCGTTTTCACACACAGGACCCATTGTCATAAGTCCCCTGACACGAATGTGTGGGAAAGAGGAAAGCCCCTCGATGAACTCCGCCGCACACTCGGGCATAACGCCGTCCTTGTTATCTTCTTTTGCAGAGTTTATTTCTATAAGTACGCTTACAGTCCGATTTTCTACTGCCGCCCGCTTTTCAAGCTCCCTTGCTGTTGAGTATGATGAAAGCGAATGAATGAGTGCCGCACAGTCAAAGACGAGCTTGACCTTGTTGCTTTGCAAGGTTCCTATCTCGTGCATACGTGCGTCAAAGCCCGCTTCCCTTAGGATTTGCGAGCGTCTTTTGACCTCGGAGGGTCGGTTCTCGCCAAAATCTAAAGCTCCCGCCGCCGCAAGTGCCAAAAGCTCCTCGTCCGTTCCGCTCTTTGTTACTGCCACAAGGGTGGGTACGGGTCTGTTTGCCTGCTTGGCAATGCTTTGAAGCTCTTCCTTTAGCGATATGTAATTTTTTTCTATATGATCTATGCGGTACACCTTTTGTGAGCCCTCACGTTTTCGAGTTTATTAAATTACAATTATAATTATAACATATTATTATCTTGTTTTTCAAGCCCCGAATTAAAATATTTTTATTTTTTATAAGTAATAACTCGTTTTTTCTGTGTAAAGCGGTCGGAAAACATAAAATAATCGGAAAAATATAACCTTAGCGGAACATTTTGCTTTAAAAGGCTTATTTTTTAGTGCCGTTTGTATTGATTTTACATAAAAAATATGTTATAATTATTTTTTGAAAACAACTGTTTTAACGGAGGACATTATGCACGAAAAGGTTATAGGCGGACAGCTTCCGTCAGTCCTTGCTCTTGCTTACCTCGGCGACTCGAGGCATTCGCTTTACGTACGCAAAAGGCTAATCGCAAAGGGCTTTTCAAAGCCCGGGGATTTGAACAGAGAGTCACTCGCATACGTCACGGCGTCAGCCCAAGCGAAAATGTATGAGCGTATCGAGCCGATTTTGCTTGATGACGAGCGTGAGGTATTCAGGCGTGCATCGAATTCCACACACTTAAACAAGCCTAAAAGTGCCTCCGGCAAGGATTACAGAACCGCAACGGGCTTTGAGGCGGTTTTGGGAATGCTCGAATGGCTCGGAGATGAGGAAAGAATTGAACAAATACTTGATATAGCATACGGAGGACAGGAAAATGATTAAAAAGATTAAAGGAACAATGGATATACTCCCCGACCAGACCCCTCTTTTCAGATACATAGAGGGAATTATGCGTGAGGAGGCGGAAAAGTACGGATACGGTGAAATCCGCACCCCCACCTTTGAAAACACGGAGCTTTTTGTACGTGGCGTGGGAGATACGACCGACGTTGTGCAAAAGGAGATGTACACCTTTGCCGACAGGGATGAAAACCGCTCGATTTCCTTGCGTCCCGAGGGCACGGCGTCCGTAGCAAGAGCAATTATAGAAAACGGTAAATGCTCTGACCCGATGCCGCTTAAATACTACTATATTATTTCGTGCTTCAGACACGAAAAGCCTCAGGCGGGCAGAAGCCGTGAGTTCTTCCAATTCGGCACGGAGATGTTCGGCTCTGACAGCCCTGCGTCCGATGCAACGGCAATAGCCTTGGCTGCATCGGTGCTTTCTCGCCTCGGACTTAAAAATGTAAAGCTTCACATCAACTCAATCGGCTGCAAGGAATGCCGTCCGCAGTACAGAAGCGAGCTTGTAAGCTACTTCACCTCGCATAAGGAAAGCCTTTGCGACACCTGCTGTGAGCGTCTTTTAAAGAACCCCTTGCGTCTTCTTGACTGTAAAAATCCGGACTGTGCAAAAATTGCAAAAGAAGCGCCTAAAACCATCGAGCACCTTTGCAAAGGCTGCTCGGACAAGTTCGAGCTTCTTTGTGCCGCACTTGACGCAATGAAGATTGATTACGTTGTCGATTCCTCTATTGTACGCGGCCTTGATTACTACACGGGTGCGGTGTTTGAGTTTATCGCAGAGGGCATAGGAGCACAGTCTACGGTCTGCGGCGGCGGCCGTTATGACGGTCTTGTTGAATCTCTTGGCGGTCCTGCACTTTCGGGAATTGGCTTCGGAATGGGTATAACCAGACTTATTCTTGCAATGCGTGAGCTTGGGCTTGACAAGGTGCCGGAGGTGCGTCCTGCCGTTTACGTTGCAGCACTTGGAAACAGAGCGGTTATCAAGGCTCTTGAAATAACCGAAAGGTTGCGTAAGGCGGGCAAGTATGCCGAGTGCGACATAGTAGGCAGAAGCCTCAAAGCTCAGATGAAGTACGCTAACAAGATAGGTGCTGATTATACTCTGATTATCGGAGATAATGAAATTGATACAGGCAAAGCACAGCTCAAAAATATGAACGACGGCTCGCAAACCGAGGTGGAGCTTGATTCCTTCACGGTTTAATGCCGAATTATATCTAAAAAGGACGAGGATATGAAAAACAGAAGTGATTTTCTCCCCGTTACTCCCGACGACGTTCGCAAAAGAAACTGGTCGGAGGTAGATTTTGTATATGTTACGGGTGATGCCTACGTGGATCACCCGTCTTTCGGTGCGGCTATAATTACACGTGTGCTTGAGGCGGAGGGCTTCAGGGTCGCCGTGCTTGCACAGCCCGATTATAAAAGCACGGATGATTTTAAAAAATTCGGAAGACCGAGGCTCGGATTTCTTGTCACGAGCGGAAATATAGATTCTATGGTTGCACACTACACTGTTTCAAAAAAGCGTAGAACCACAGACTACTACAGCCCCGGCGGCAAGGCGGGAAGAAGACCCGACAGGGCAGTTATAGTGTACTGTAACAGAATAAGAGAGGCGTTTGGTGACGTGCCGATTATTATCGGAGGTCTTGAGGCATCGCTTCGCCGATTTGCCCACTATGATTATTGGGACGATAGAGTACGACGCAGTATTCTTGTAGATTCAAGGGCTGATATTCTCACCTACGGAATGGGAGAAAAAATTGTTACAAGAATAGCAAATCTTCTTGACAAGGGCGTACCCGTGCGTAAAATTCGTGATGTCAGAGGCTGTGTGTTTCTTGCAAAGCGTGGTGAAGACATACATTTTGAATACACCGTAACGGGTGATTATGACGACTTGAAGACGGACAAGGCACTTTATGCCAAGGCATTCGCCATACAGTATAAAAACACAGATTCTGTGCGTGGACGTGCTATTGTCGAATACTACGGAGATAAAATGCTCGTGCAAAATCCCCCTATGCCGCCTCTTGAGAGAGAGGAGCTTGACCGTGTTTATTCGCTTCCCTATGCAAGGGATTATCACCCCGATTACGAGGCGGAGGGCGGAGTGCCCGCAATAACGGAGGTTAAGTTTTCCATAACTCACAACAGAGGGTGCTTCGGAGCTTGCAATTTCTGTGCAATAGCGTTCCACCAAGGACGTGAGGTGCGCTCAAGAAGCGTGCAGAGCGTTGTGGCTGAGGCGAAGAAAATCATTGCACTCCCCGATTTCAAAGGCTATATAAATGACGTTGGCGGACCTACCGCAAACTTCAGATTTTCCTCTTGCGACAAGCAACGTGAGTCGGGCGTTTGCCCGAACAGGAAGTGCCTTGCCCCCACCCCGTGTAAAAATTTAAAGGTTGACCATTCGGAATATTTAGGTATGCTTGAGGAACTTGAAGCACTTGACGGAGTAAAAAAGGTTTTTGTCCGCTCGGGTATTCGCTTCGATTATCTGATTCTTGATAGCGACGAGAGCTTTTTCAGAAGATTGGTTTCAAATCATACGTCGGGACAGCT
>JAZOQA010000040.1:0-30795 GCA_045655765.1 Eubacteriales bacterium
TCTGCGTCAAGTCCCTTTAAAATAGCCTCACGGTATACCTTTCTTACCATTGTCTGTGCAGGTGCGGAAATCCTCCGATAATCCTCTACGTTCTCTCGCAGAAGGTTATCTATACGCTCCGCTTCCCTTGCTCTTTCGGTGCGAGTGTCCGCTCCTGAAGAATTTTCCTCGGATTTTTCAGAATTTCTGTTGACTTTTTCCGCAGAATCGGGTATACTATTGGTAGAAGATGCGTTTTCGATTGCGTTACCTACGGGCCGCAAGTCAACATTATTGTTGAGCGCATCTTCGTTTTTATTTGTGATGTCGTATATGTGATTTGTCTTATCATTTTTCGCAGTACCTATATTAAGCCAAACGTCATATTCTTGGTCGCCATACTTAAAGGTCGCTTCGTAATAATGAAAATCGGAAAATTTGGGATGATTAACATTATTAGCACTGTGATGAAAAGCAGCGGTTTTAATTAAATTCTTTAAAGCACCAAGCTGTGCGATGCCTTTCTGGCTCGAATATCCGGATAATTTCGAAGCATCTCGTTTATCCATTGTAGCTTTACGACCGTCGCTCAAAGTAAATGTTTGTCCTACAAAGGTATTAAACAAGTAGTTTTTAATAACCGCGTGTACATTTTCCCCCTTGTTTTCCGCAATTAGTCGTGCAATTTCGTTATTGTTACTTATGTCTATAACAGTTTTTTTCGTGTTTAGGGCATTCGCTCTCGTTTTCACCTGCTTCGCACCATCTCTCACAGCACGATTAAGCTCATCTACCGAAAGAGCACGTGACACGTCGCCCGTTTCGTAGTCGTAGAGCCTATACGTTTCACCTCGCTTCATTACCGCTATATCCACGCCGTCGCCCTTATACCTTCTTATACCGTCATTTACAAAAGCTATACGCTTCGGAAGCGCTCTTGCACTCTCCGAGGCGATTTTTTTAGCTTCGGCAATTTGTGTCTGTACTGCCGCATTTTCGGGATTTTTTCTGTAATTCTCTACCGCCGCAAGTATCTCGTCCGTCGTAGCGTTTTTCATATCAACACCGAGAGCTGCCGACATCTCATCTATCTCGACATCACTCGATTTTTCATAAAACTCAGTTATCCACCGCTCCGAAGTAAAAATATAAAAGGAACGGATTTTCCGTTCCTTTTTGCACTTAAAAGCACTTAAAAACTCGACCTCTCCCCGCTCGGTCCCTTTGTAAAGGCGATACGTATCGTCCTTGGGGCTTGTCGATTTTAAAATGAACAATCCGAACCTCACCGTCTTTGGAAAAGGTTCGGATTATATTTATTTGGTGCGGGTAACAGGAGTTGAACCTGCACGGTTGCCCACCGGATCCTAAGTCCGGCGCGTCTGCCAATTCCGCCATACCCGCTTGCCTTAACATTCTATCATAAACCGATTAAAAAGTCAATATAAAAGAGGCGTAAAAGTGAAATATATAAGAAAAATTTCAGGTTTTGATTCTGGACAACAAAATTTAGCCGTTCTATAATTTTCATACATAAATTAAGGAAGGCTGCTCTTATGCTTAAAATCGGTCTTTCCTCGTATGCAAAGCTTGACCTATCCGCCGACAATCGACTTTATGCCTGCTTTGACACAAATCACCTTCTTGGAGAAGATCCTTGAGAATTTATAAAGAGGCTCGGAAAGAAGATAATTACAACTCACGTATCGGACTATGATTTTATTAACGAGCATCATTGGCTTCCCGGCGAGAGAAAGCACAATTGGCAAGGAATAATAGGTGCGTTAAAGGAAACGGATTTCTGCGGAGCTTGGCTCTACGAGCTTGATTTCAAGGCTCCAAAAAAATAACACGCAGCCGCCCCTTAACCTGTTAGGATTTCAAAAGAAACGCAGACGAGCTGTTTTGGGGCAAGCCCCTCACAGTCCTCGGCACACGGAAAGAAAACCTCGTAATGTGGGGTTAAAGCAAAGAAGCACTCTCTTTTCTCAAAGACGGTAAAAGAGAGTGCTTTTTTCTATTCTTTTTTATCCTCTCCCAAAGAGGACTTATCAAAAATTCCTATATCAGTTTCAATAACAGAAGCTGAAACAATAGATTTGCTTCCATATTTCTGCCTGATTTTATCCATTGTTTCTTCACGTTTTTTGCTTTTTTGTCTGTTTTTTTCATCTGTGCCGTCATCGAAGAATCCGATTTGCATTCCGACGTTTTCAGCCTCGACAAGACAACCTGCCGTGACCGTGAGCATTCGTATAGGCTTGCCAACGCTCCAGTTATCAATTAAAATGGACATTGCCGTTTTTGAAATTTCCCTGCTAATATCCGTCGGAGGATTTACTTGCCTCTGACGCTGAACTGAGCGTAAATATTCATCCTTTACCGTAAGATGAACTACACGGCATTTAAGCCCTCTTTTGCGTAGCTTATATCCGATTTCCTCCGAGAGAAATTCTATTCCAACACGGCATTCATCAAGGCTTACAAGATCGTGTCTGAACGTAAAGCCGTTGCCGATACTCTTTGCATCCCTGTCGTCTTTCCCTGAGCAAACCGGGCTGTCATCCTCTCCCGTTGCGTATTTATAAAGCATCTCGCCCATTTTACCGAAACGCATTTTCAGTATTTCTACGTCAGAGGAAGCGATGTCGCCTATCGTTTTTATACCCATTGATGAAAGTGCTGCGGCAGTCTTGTTGCCGACAAAAAGCATCGTATGTGCGGGGAGTGGAAATGCTACGGTTTTATAGTTTTCACGGTTTATAACAGTGACGGCATCGGGCTTTTTGTAGTCACTTCCGAGCTTTGCAAAAACCTTATTAAATGAAACACCGACAGAGACTGTAATTCCAATCTCACGCTTGACCTCTTCACGAATTCTGTTCGCAATTTCCTCCCCTGTGCCAAAAATTTTCACGCTTGCAGTGACGTCGAGCCAGCTTTCGTCGATTCCGAAAGGCTCAATCATATCCGTATATCGTGCGTAAATTTCATTCACTCGCTTGGAAAATCTGACGTACTCCTCGTGGTGCGGCGAGGCTATTACAAGCCCCTTGCACTTCTTCTTTGCCGAAAATACCGTTTCGGCTGTTTGAATACCGTATTTCTTTGCCAATTCGTTTTTTGCAAGCACTATGCCGTGTCTGTCCTCTACGCTTCCGCACACTGCCATAGGTACGTCACGGTATTCAGGATTCAGCACCGTTTCAACCGAAGCATAAAAGCTGTTGCAGTCGCAGTGCAAAATAATCCGTTCTCTCACTCTCACTCCTCCGATGCTTCTGCGGGCGGCATACGAAAATCGCCGCGTCTTTTAGATCCTCCGACAGAAGGGAGTGTAAAGACAAACTCGCAGAATTCGTTTTCTATAGAGCGAACGCTTATCTTTTCTCCGTGTGCATCAACAATAGTCTTGGAAATGTAAAGACCGAGTCCGACACCGTTTTTGTCAAGTCCACGGCTTTCATCAGTTTTGTAGAATCTGTCAAAGACCAAATCAAGGTCATTTTGGGGAATACCCTGACCCTCGTTAAAAACGCTCACCTCAATCTTTTTATCCTGGGCATACTTGATTTTAATTTCAAATTTACCGCCGTCACGTGAAAACTTTATGGCATTGTGGCAAAGATTGTAAAGCACCTGGTGTATTGCGTCCTTGTCTGCGTGCACACACATCGAATCATTGTCTGCATCAAAGCTGACATCAAGACGCTTTTCTTCAATCTTTTGCTCAAAGGAAATCAAAATGATACGTGCCATTTCGGCTATATCGAAGTCCTCCATAGTGAACTTTCTGTCACCGGATTCAAGCCTTGAAACGTCAAGAATTTGAGAAACGAGCCTTGAGAGCCTATGAACCTCGGCAGAGATTACACCGAGATAATATTCCTGCTTTTCGGGTGGAATAGCTCCCGACGTAATTCCGTCGATAAAGCCCGAAATGGTAGTCATAGGCGTGCGAAGATCGTGAGAGACGCTGGCAAGGAACGAATTTCGCATCTTTTCAAGATTTTCAAGCGAGGTCGCCATATTATTAAATGCCTCGCCAAGCTCTGCAACCTCATCGTTTCCGTGCACTACAGCTCTTTGTGAAAAGTCTCCCTTTGAAAAGCTCTTTACAACCTTAGTCATATCACGCAAGGGATGAACTATTCTCTCCGTGATAAAATAAACCGCAATAACAGCGGCGAGCAAAACCCAAAGGCTTCCGTTGAGGGTTGCTTTTTTGGCAGCTGAATACGCAGAATCCTCCTTTTCGTTCGAAAGGACTGCTACCGCATATCCGTAATGCTCACCCTCTACGGTAATAGCTTTTGCATAGTAGCGGGACGAAGAGGTCACTATGCTTCCAAGGGTCCCCTCATCACGTCTAAGGTACTCATCACCGTCACCTGCCCTAACCTTATCGTACTCGTCAAAGGAAATAGATATTTTTTGATTATCAGGAGGAATCTGAGCCGTAGTACTTGCTGAGTTGAAATAACAGTTTACAAGCTCTTTGCCCCCATCGTTTTCCGTAATAATAACGATAAGGTCCTTTTCAATTTTCTGAATATAACGAATCTCGTCGTACGCATCTGTTGCCGCCTCTGCATTTCCAAGATGCTCCGAGACGTTTCCCGCCACAATGCCGCTTATATTAAGCAGCTTTTCATTCTTCGTATCATCTACGTGATTATATAGCATAGCACTGATTATGCCCGACATAAGAAGAAAGCTGATAACTATTATAAGCGTAAAAGCGAGCAAATATTTTGAAAAGGATGATTTGAACACTTCTTTTCTCCATTTTTAAAAGTTATTATGTTTATATTATAAATATTCTATCACTCAATGTCAAATATTTTTTCACTACGAGATTGACTATTTTTAAATTTTATGTTAAAATAATTAAAGTATTAGTAATTTGAAAATGAAAGGCTATAAAAATGACAGTTACAAGATTTGCACCAAGCCCCACAGGCTATATGCACATAGGCAATCTGCGTACCGCACTCTACTCCTTTCTCGTTGCAAAGCACGACGGAGGCAAATTCATTCTTCGTATAGAGGACACTGACAGAGAGAGGCTTGTCGAGGGGGCGACGGACGTTATAAAATCCACCCTTAAAATGACAAGCATTACTTACGACGAGGGACCCGACGTTGGCGGTGAGCACGGTCCTTACGTGCAAAGTGAGCGTAAGGAAATATATATGGAATATGCAAAAAAACTTGTGGACCTCGGTGCAGCTTACTACTGCTTCTGCACCAAGGAGAGGCTTGAAAGGCTTCACGAGGAGGATGCAATGGGCGGATATGACCGCCATTGCCGTAATCTTTCAAAGGAAGAGGTAGAAAAGAATCTTGCGGCAGGCATTCCCTTTGTAATTAGGCAAAAAATCCCCCTTGATGGCATCACCACCTACACGGACAGCGTGTTTGGCGAAATCTCAATGAAAAACTCCGAGCTTCAGGACCAAATTCTTATGAAAGCTGACGGATACCCAACCTACAACTTCTGCCACGTCGTTGACGACTATCTTATGGGTGTCACACACGTTGTAAGAGGCTCGGAGTACCTCACCTCCACCCCTAAATACGTGCTTCTATACGACGCATTCGGCTGGAAGCGTCCGACCTACGTACACCTGCCTCTTTTGATGGGTAAAAACGAAGACGGCTCTGTCTCCAAGCTTTCGAAGCGTCACGGTGCCGTTTCGTTCCAGGACCTTGTTGCAGACGGATATTTGCCCGAGGCTGTAATCAATTATATAGCCCTGCTCGGCTGGTGCCCGAAAGAAAGCGAGACGGAGTTCTTTACTCTTGAAGAGTTAAAGCAACTATTTACCATCGACGGTGTTTCAAAATCACCCGCTGTATTCGATTTTGAAAAGCTGCTTTGGTTCAACGGAGAATATATTCACAAGCTCGAGGATACGGAGTTTGACAGACTTGTAACACCGTTTATAAAAACGGAAATTCCGAGCAACGTCAACCGTAAAAAGGTTCTCTCGCTTTTGAAAACGAGAATTTCAAAGCTCTCCGAAATCGACGAAAGAATGGAGTTTTTCATCACGCTTCCCGATTATGAAAAGGAGCTGTTCTTAAACAAGAAAAACAAAATTGCGGATTTCGACGTTCCGAAAGCCGTGCTTACCGAGGCACTTCAAATCCTCGAGGGCATCGAGTCATTTGACAACGACACACTCTTTGCCGCACTCTCCCCCCTGGCAGAAAAGCTCAGCATCAAGGTAGGTGCCGTTATGTGGTGCATAAGAATTGCGGTTTCCGGTCTTGCGGCAACACCGGGCGGCGCTACCGAAATTATGGAAGCTATCGGCAAGGACGAGAGTATAAGCAGAATAAAATCCTCTATAAGCAAGATTTCCTAATTTAAAGTTTAAGCCGAGCATTTCACAAAATGCTCGGCTTAATTATTCTTTTTATTCCGATAAGATATCGGAAAGTCTGACAAAATCCTCGGTAGAAAGCCGTTCGCCACGCACTCCCTCGGCGTGTCCGATAGACACTATTGCCTCCGTGATTCTCTCCTTTGTGAGGTGCGGATATTTGGAGGAAAGAGCGTTCACAAGTGTTTTTCTCCTCATTTCAAACGCCGCTTTAATAAGCCCGTGGAAAAGCCTCTCGTTCTTTGGCTTGTATTTAGGCTCAGAATAAAGGTCTATTCTGACCACAGCACTGTCAACCTTGGGTGCAGGAACAAAACAGCCTGCAGGCACTTTAAAGAGTCTGTGCACCGTGCCAAAGAAGCCGACAGAAGCGGTAATAGCTCCGTAATCCGATGAGCCGGGTGCGGCGGCAAGCCTTGCGGCAACCTCCTTTTGCACCATTACCGTAATAGTATCAAAGCGTACCCCGGATTCTAAAAGACGCATTAAGATCGGAGTGGTTATGTAATACGGCAGATTCGCACAAACCGAAACAGGCCTTCCATCACTGTATTTTGAAACAAGCTCCCCGAGGTCTACGTTCATTACGTCAGCGTTTATAACGGTTACGTTGTCAAACTCGGCTAGCGTTTTCGAGAGTATAGGAATCAAGCCCTTGTCGATTTCTATGGCAACAACTCTACGATAACGCATTGCAAGCTCTTGTGTAAGACAACCGATTCCGGGACCGATTTCTATCACGAGCCTGTCCTCGGTGTCAGCACAGTTTTGTGCTATTTCCTCGGGTATAATTCTGTTATTTAAAAAATTCTGTCCAAATTCCTTACGAAACGAAATCCCCGCCTCGCCCATAAGGCTTTTTATAACGGATAAATTACATAAATCCATCTTTTTCTCCATCTTCAAGATAAATTGGGAAAAATAGCTTACAATTATATCAAAAATTTCGATTTTTCTATTGACAAAGCAAAAAAATATTGATATAATAATTAAGCGATTAAAAAACGCTGGTGTGGCTCAGTTGGTAGAGCAGTTGATTCGTAATCAACAGGTCACCGGTTCAAGTCCGGTCACCAGCTCCAAAAATCAGGCAGGCTTCTACAAGAAGCTTGCTGTTTTTTATTTTTGAAGTATAATACTGTATAACATTATATATTAAAAATATCAATTAGTCAATCTTTTTCATTGTTTTTATTTCTCGGTTATCAAAAAATGAAAACACGAGCTGGTGGAGCGGGAAGTAGAACTATGTAACTTTGCGGAGGAGCAAAGTTTCATACAAAGTTTGCCTAAAGTCAAACTTCGCCGCTCGTAGCTTTCGCTACTCGGCCTCTCGCAACTGTTGTCGGTTCCAAACCAAAGCACCCCCGAGCGGCGGGGGTGCTTTGGTTTGGAGCAGGCAACGGGAATCGAACCCGCACAGTCGGCTTGGGAAGCCGAGATTCTACCACTAAACTATGCCTGCACTTACATAAATATTTTATCAAACGTACAATCTTTTGTCAAGGGGGAATATGTCGAAATTCCCCCTTTTGATTTAGTTTTATTTAAGCTTATTTGCAATTCTTCTGAAAAAGTCAAACACAACAACGCTTGCCGATATCAATATTATAGGCAAAAATTCATTAAAGCTTAAAGGAACGGTTCTGAATACCGAGCCACCGAAATAAATCATAAGTACCTGTATTGCCGCAATAAATGTCATTATAAGCAAAAACGGCTTGTTTTTTCCGATATTTGAAAAAATCCACACCCGCTCGCTCCTCGCACACAAGGCATTAAACAGCCCTGAAAAGACAAACAGTGCATAAAATGCCGTAAGATAAACCGCAGTGTCACCGTTTTTAATATACATATCACGGAAAAAATCCAAACGCAAAAATGCAACCAGCAGACCAAGCGTGTAAACTCCCGTAAACAGAATACTGTTAAGCATTTCTCTTGAAAGTATTGGCTCTTCCCTCCGCTTCGGCTTTTCTTTCATATAATATTCAAGTGCCGGCTCTCCCGCAAAGGCAAGTCCGCCGAGGGTGTCCATTATTATATTTATCCAGAGCATCTGAATTATAGTAATTGGATTGTCTATACCGAAAAACTGTCCAATCAAGGAAACTCCGCAGGCGGCAAGGTTCATAATAAGCTGGAAATTTATAAATTTACGTATTGATTTGAATATCATTCTGCCATATAGAACAGTCTTTCCTATTGCGGCAAAGCTGTTGTCAAGAATTATAACGTCCGATGCCGCCTTGGCAATATCCGCTCCGTCACCCATAGCGAATCCGACGTCGGAAAGCTTTAAGGACGGAGCGTCGTTTATTCCGTCGCCCGTCATTCCGACTACAAGTCCAAGCTCTTGCGAAAGCCTTACAAGCCTTGTTTTATCACTCGGCAAGGCACGGGAGAGTACTCGTAATTTAGGAAGCACAGCCTTAATTTCACCGTCGCTCATTTTGGAAAGCTCCGAGGAAGTAAGAACTATATGCCCCGCCCCCTTTTTGTATATACCGCATTCTGTCGCTATGGCACGTGCCGTGGCGGGACCGTCACCCGTAAGCATTACGGTTTGTATACCCGCTCCTGTAACACGTGCGACCGCATCCTTTACACCCGAGCGTAGCTTATCCTTTAAAATTATAAGTCCGACAAAGGTTAATTCATCAAATCTATCACCGTCGCATATCGCAACAGCTATGGCACGCTCGCCTCTCTCCGTTGCTTCCGTGAAGGTGCGTCGTACAAAATTCAGCGAATCGGAAACCGTCTCACCGCTTGGAAGAAGCCTGAATTTTGAAAGAGCTATGATTTTTTCTGCCGCACCTTTTATCACGGTTTTTCCGTTTTTCAAAGTAATATGCGAGGTTTTATCCTCGCTTGAAAACGGCTTCTTGTTTATTACTTCAACACTCTTTGCCGTGTCGTTCAGAAAGAACTCAGCGACAGCTCTGTCCGTTGCGTTTCCTCCTGTTATCTCCCGTCCGACACATACCGTATCGGTATTGTATTTTGCATTTATCAAAAGAGTGTTATGTACTGCACCGAGGCGTGAAATTGCCAAAGAGGACTTAAAAATCCCCTCCTCCGTTACAATGGAATCCACCGTAAGCTTTCCTGTAGTAAGAGTTCCCGTTTTGTCTGTAAAGAGAATATTTAGTGAGCCGGCAGTCTCAATTCCCACAAGCTTTTTTACAAGCACCTTGTCTTTTAGCATTTTTTTCATATTAGCCGAAAGAATAACGGTTATCATCATCGGAAGCCCCTCGGGAACTGCTACAACAATGACGGTAATCATAAGCGTCAGGGTGTGTAAAAGATTCTTGAACAAAAGCGGGAAATTTTGAAGTGCGAGTGCAGTTTTAGACAAATCAAATCCGAAGTCCGCAACGTAAGTATTAAATAGGTAAGTGATACCGACTAAAAAAGCCATAACGTAGCCTATTTTGCTTATTTGAGAGGCAAGCCTTGAAAGGCGGATTTTAAGCGGACTCTCCCTGGTTTCTGCCTGTATATCCTTTGCTACGTTGCCATAAAATGTCTCTGTGCCCACTCTGCCTACACGCATTACACCCGAGCCTGAGGTGACAGTCGACCCTCGAAATACCCGTGTAGGAGAATCAAGCGACCATACTCCCGTGTCGTGTCCCTTGGACTTTTGCACGTCTATGCTCTCGCCGTTGAGAGCGGACTGATTTACCGTGACTGTCCCGTCGAGCATTTCTCCGTCAGCACAAACCGTCTCTCCCGATGCAAGCAACACAATATCTCCTACAACAACGTCTTTTATGTCAATAATACATAGCTCTCCGTCACGTATAATTCGAGCTTTAGAATTGGCATTTTCCGCCTCGATTTTTTCAAATGCCCGCTCACTTCCAAGCTCTGAGACGGTTGAAACTGTCGAAGCAATAAGCACAGCCGCCAAAATACCGCCCACCTCTAAAAAATTGCAATGACCGAATGTGAAAACAACCTCGACCAGCAAAGCAATGAGAAGCACCTTTATTATAGGGTCAGACAAATTTTCAAAAAATCTTTTAAAAAACCCCCGTCTTTTTTCCCTTTGCAATTCGTTTGACCCATATTTTTTACGTGAAGATAAGACCTCCTCGGACGAAAGCCCTCTTATATTTCTTTTCATTTCTACCTCCAATTTGCTTTCTCTTCAAATATATGTAGTAAAAATGAATAAAATGATAAAGAGAAAAAGGCTATCCTCAAGATTTGAGCAAACCCGTATCAAAGGGAAGAAAAAACAAGACAAGAATACTCATTTACAGTTAATTCTTAACGAGACAGTATCTCTTGATAAACGGATTCGGTCGAGAAATTTTCTTTTGCGACCCAGAGGCGTACAAGGGTACCCCGAGGGAGAAAACGGCAACAGAATAAAAAACTACAGTTATACGAAGAAAACCGCAGGTTTTCAACCTTAAAATAAACGACATAGCAAAGAAAAATTGAGACACTGTAAGCAACAATGCCTCAATTTGTTTTTTATTAGGCTATGCCTAAATAAGACAAGCCCCTTTAATTAGTCCCCGCAGTGGCCGTGTAAAGGAAAAATTTAACCCTGTTTTTACAAGGTGGGTGTTCTCTCTCTTGCTTTGCGCTTCCAACGTCTGCTTCGGAGGGTATAAAAACAGCTCCCCACAGGAGGCCTGCATCCCGTCAAAAGAAGTCCGAACTCCCCGGTATAGTGTGTAGGTCCAAATATCACAATATCACGAACCCCGCAGGTTGTTACGTTTTTAATTTTCTTCTTCAAAGAAAAGGTCGTTAAAGTAATCCGCAACCTTGTCAAACTCTTCATCGTCCTCTATGGTTTCAAGCGACAAATCCTCATCGTCGCCCTCAGCACGAAGAATTACGTATTCCTCAGGCTCACCGTCAGTTACGGGCACGAGTGCAAAGTATACGTTGCCGTCAAGCTCTGCCTTTGCAAGAAGCTCGAAATCCTGCTCCAAACCATCCTCATCTGTGAGAGTCAAAACAGGAACCTCCTCAACCTCTTCATCAATATTCTTTTCGATATCCGACATTTGTAGTTTCTCCTCTTTTATTAATAATATTCTTCATTTATATTGTATAATATATCAAAATGAATGTCAAGTCATTTTTATAAGACAGGTGAAATAATCAAAGGAGCGGATTCTGGCACGGCATCTACAAGTACGTATGCTATGCCGTCCTCATCGATATGAACGTCAAGATCCTTGGTAACACCCATATAAGTATAACAGGCTCGTGTCCAAGCCGCAGGAACCTGAACCTTGACAGTCAAGGGCATTGTAAATAGCTCGTTTTTCTCCTCGCAGGAGAGTAGCAGCTCAATATATTCGTCTTTATGGAGTACGGCAGTAGTCTTTGCGGTGCTCCATTCACAGTAATAAGTGAGCGCGTCTGCGTAAGTCGCCACCCAAGCGTCTCCGCTTTCCCCAAGAGTGTTGATATAATCAAAAAGCATATCCGCCTGCTCACGGTAAATAGGATGCGTCCCCGAGCCTTCTGCATCAATTATATCGTGAATGCAAAAGCAAGCCCACTCGCCGTTATTTAAAGCACTGTCAATAAATGCCTCGGCGTGTCCGATACCGTTGGATATTGCTTCCTGTGCCGAAATTGTATCGTGATAAAAGCTTTCCTTTCCGTCTGAATCAACGTAGGTTGCCATATTGAAATATTCGACCATAAAGGCACGTCCGCTCCAACGGGTGTCTTCCGACCTCATATCGTCAAGCCCCATTGTCATACTGTCCTCGTTGACACTGCTGTCTGTTCCTCTTGCACCGAGGTAAACGCCGCTCTTTATGTATTCCCACCAAGAATAAATGGAAAGGCCGAGCTTTGTTCCCGAAATTTCGGGAATGATAAACCCCTTAGAATCAAAGCCAAAAAGCTCCTTAATTATCTGTTTCGAGCCAAAAACCTCGGCAGAAATCGCACCTTTAGGAAAAATGTAAGGATTTCCCTGATTGTCATAATCGGTATGGAATTTTGTATCGTCCTCGCCTGCATAGCTGTGCGTGTGCGAATGACTTATGATTTCAACGTACGGAAATTTCTCCAAAAAGCTCTTCCAATATTCGGTTTCTGCCCTTTGCTTGTCGGTTTGAGTGATGATAAAGCTGCCGTTTTCATCAAGCTTATACTCTGTTTCGTCCTCTGTAAGCTCAAATCCTGCAAAATTTTTAGTAATCATTGCAAAAGTCAGCGTAAGCTCGGGATACTTTGCGAGAAGCTCCTCTATAATCCTTGCCGTTGAAATATTACTATCGTCAATTACAAGCGTTATTACGCCCTTTTTGTTCTCCTTATTTACTACCTCGGCTTTCGTTTCATAGACTTCTTGCATATTAAAGACAAGATTATACGTCATAATATGCATAGCATCCTTGCTTGTAATTTTTATGCTTGCAATTCCGCCGCTTTCACTGCTCGGCTGAACAATCTCAACCCTATTTCCTTTTATAGGTACCTTACAAGAAACGGTCGGATAGCCGTCCATATAATTCGCTTTAAAGCTGTAGGTTGAAAGCGTGGAATCGAAGCCGTCCACGGTTTTTCCGTTTACTGTTATATCCGTCGCCAAGCAAAGCACGTCAAGCTCTTCACTCGTATATGCTTTTACTGTTCCGTCCGCACTATAAAGCGAGCTGTCAAAAAATAAGGTATCGTTGATGTCGGTGGGAACTTTAAGCTCACCGTCTAAAGCATAGCCCACAAGACGGTTTAGTGCAAGTTCCGTAGCGTGATGATCGGTAGCTGCCACAACCAATTTGGTGCCGTAAAATCTAATGCTGTACGCTGAAATCCTTTCACCCGAATAATCTGAAATTTCGGAATAAAGCATATTTATTTCATCTCTTGTGGAGAAATTTCCTACTTGTATTTCATAAATGCTTTCAGCAGATGTATGAATATCCTTCAAGATGAAAATTCCGGTACGCTCGGCAACTTTGTTGATAAAATTATTAATTACCCTTGTTGCTTTTGTATCACCGTCTTTGTAGATAATTTTATAATTATCAGAAAACAAATTTACAAAATCGGTCGTCCCAACCTCAGGCTCCGGATCGTTGCCACCTTTAGGAGGAACTAATTCGTTGCTTTGTTCGCTTGAGCAAGAGGAAATGGCAAATACCGAGAAAAGCAGAAATAGCGATAAAAGAAAAGCGGTTAATGCTTTTTTCATATCCGTTCTCCCCAAAATTAATCGTCATAATCATATTCCGCTTCAAGAAGAGCATCAAATTCTGCTACCACCTCTTCAAAGAGTGTGTCGTCCTCAATCGTTTCAAAAATTATTTCATCTCCCGCCTCCTTGACTGACAGAGCTACGTAGCTCTCCGAATCATCAACGGGTGTAAGAGCGTAGTAAAGACAGCCCTTGTATTCCATACGTGCAAGAAGAACGAATTCGGATTCTCTGCCCGTCTGCTCGTCATAAAGAGTAAACGTAGGAGCAGACTCAAAATCCCCGTCTTCGCCGAGCTTAATTTCATCACTCATAATAAAATCTCCATTGCTTTAAAGTAAATCTGTAAGAATAGTATTGCTGACGTAAAATCCTTTTTCCGTCAGTGCTATATGCCCGTCGGTCTCAGTAAGGAGTCCCAAATTCTTATATTTGGAAATCAATTTCTCACGTCCGTTTCGAAAACTCTTGCCAAATTTGCGAGCATAGTCGGACAGTGATATGCCATATGAGGTTCTGAGAGCCAGCATCGCATACTCGAACTCCAGGCTTTCCTTGTCTGAACGCTCCTCGTTTTCACGCTCTCCGAGAAAATAACGTGTCTTGTCCCTTGGGTTTCCGTATCTTACACCGTCCAAATACGAGTATGCGGCAAGGCCGACGCCTATATATTCCTTGCACGCCCAATATTTAAGATTATGCACCGACTCAAATCCGGACTTTGCGAAATTTGAAATTTCATAGTGCAAATAACCGAATTTCCGAAGCAGGTCCGAGGCAAGAAAATACATATCACGCTCCGTATCCTCATCGGGAAAAGAAAGGGTGTCACGCTTCTTATAAAAGCTTGTCCCCTCCTCTAAAATTAAGCCGTATACGGATATGTGCTCCGGCTCAAGGGAAATTATACGCTCTACAGTGGATTTGAAGGTTTCCTTTGTCTGACTCGGAATTCCAAACATAACGTCAACGTTAATATTACGAATGCCAAGGTCTCTTGCGAGCTTGTACGTAGAAAGAAAATCGTCGTAAGAGTGTATTCTGCCTAAGATTTTCAGTTCATTTTCGTGAATTGATTGCAATCCAAGGCTTAATCTGTTAACGCCTCTCGAAAGGTATGCGGAGAGCTTTTCTCCGTTAAGCGTCTTCGGGTTAGCCTCAAGTGTAAACTCGCACCCGCTCTTCAAATCAAAGCTTTCGTTCACCGCATCCATAATTTTGCCAAACTCATCGGGTGTTAAAAGCGACGGAGTACCGCCGCCAAAAAAGACGGAATCAACACTAACTCTCTGCTTTGAGTAGCTAAAAATCTCACGGCAAAGCGCGTCTATATATTCCTCCTTAAAGGCATCCGTCGGACACTCCGAGGCAAAATCGCAATAACTACATTTTTGCAGACAAAAGGGTATATGGACGTAAAGTCCGACAGCATCAGTTCTCATCGCCAAGCTTGAGTACAGCCATAAACGCCTCGGGGGTGACCTCGACGCTTCCAAGCTTACGCATCTTCTTTTTACCCTCTTTTTGCTTTTCAAGCAGCTTCTTTTTTCTTGTAATATCGCCGCCGTAGCACTTTGCAAGAACGTCCTTACGCATTGCCTTTACTGTCTCTCTTGCAATTATTTTAGAGCCTATGGCTGCCTGAATAGGAATTTCAAAGAGCTGACGAGGAATATTTTCCTTGAGCTTTTCGGCAATTTTTCTTGCTCTTGTATACGCTCTATCCTCAAATACGATAAAGGACAGTGCATCAACAACCTCACCGTTGAGCATAAAATCAAGCTTTACAAGCTTAGACGGCGAGTATCCCTTAAGGTCGTAGTCAAGAGAGGCATAGCCCTTTGAGCGGCTCTTTAACGCATCGAAAAAGTCGTAAATAATCTCGTTTAGCGGAAGCTCATAGTGCAGCTCTGCACGCTCGGTGTCTATATATTTCATATCAATAAATACACCTCGCCTATCCTGACAAAGCTCCATTATTCCGCCTATATATTCGGTAGGAGTAATAACTGTTGCCTTCATAATAGGCTCGTATGCCGTGTAAATTTCATCGGCAGAGGGGAATTTCGATGGATTGTCAATCATAATCTCCTCACCGCTGCGCAGCTTAATTCTGTAAATAACAGACGGGGCTGTGGTGATAAGGTCGAGATTGAACTCACGCTCAAGACGCTCCTCGATAATCTCCATATGCAAAAGTCCAAGGAAGCCGCAACGGAAGCCAAAGCCGAGTGCAACGGACGTCTCCGGCTCATACACAAGTGATGCATCGTTGAGCCTGAGTTTTTCAAGTGCGTCACGCAAGTCGCCATACCTTGCTCCGTCGGCGGGATAAATACCCGAGTATACCATAGGATGCACGTCCCTAAAGCCGGGCAAAGGCTCCTCAGCGGGATTTTCCGCAAGAGTAACGGTGTCGCCTACTCTCGTGTCGCCCACAGTCTTTATGGAAGCTGTTATATAGCCGACATCGCCTGCCGAAAGTCCGTTTGACTTCGAAAGTCCAAACGGCTCCATAGTACCAACCTCTACAACGTCAAACTCCGTGCCCGCCGCCATTAAGCGAATTCTGTCACCGGGATGCAGCGTGCCGTCTATAACTCTGATATAAACAACAACTCCGAGGTATGGGTCATAGTGTGAGTCGAAAACGAGTGCTTTTAACGGAGCGTTATCATCACCCTCTGGTGCGGGTATGTCGGTTATAATTTTTTCAAGCACGTCCTCGATGTTA
This sequence comes from Eubacteriales bacterium, assembly GCA_045655765.1. Taxonomy (GTDB): domain Bacteria; phylum Bacillota; class Clostridia; order Oscillospirales; family CAG-272; genus UBA1740. The sequence goes on from JAZOQA010000040.1 coordinate 16,301, forward strand.
AGTCCGCTCTTTGCAGAAACTGCAGGACACCCCTCCGCAGGAATTCCTATAATGTCTTCAATAGCACGACGGGTTCCCTCAATATCGGCAGACGCAAGGTCAATTTTATTTATTACGGGCAAAATTTCAAGGTCGTTGTCTATGGCAAGATATGCATTTGCAAGAGTTTGTGCCTCAACGCCTTGTGTTGCGTCTACAACGAGCAAGGCACCCTCGCACGCCTGAAGCGAGCGAGAGACCTCGTAGCCAAAGTCAACGTGACCCGGAGTGTCAATAAGGTTAAAGATATATTCCTCACCGGATTTTGACGTGTAATTCATTCTTACCGCACGTGCTTTAATGGTTATTCCACGCTCACGCTCGAGGTCCATATTGTCAAGTATCTGCTCCTCCATATCTCGAAGTGCAACGCACCTTGTCTTTTCAAGAATACGGTCTGCAAGCGTTGACTTTCCGTGGTCGATATGAGCTATAATTGAAAAATTCCTTGTGTGTTTTTGTTTTTCGGTCACTTTTTAATCCTCTTTTTATAAGGGTGCTTAAATCTCCGTGATTTTTTTACAATCTGCGGCATACGCCTTTATTTTTTCATCAAGCGAACTCTTGTCTTTGCCGTGGGCTAATGTATATATTTTAATTTTAGGCTCTGTGCCTGACGGTCTTACGATAATTTTATCTTCGTTTTCAAGTATAAAATAAATGACGTCCGATGTGGGCTGTCCCGTCGGTCTTTTCGTTCCGTCAAGAACGTTTAAAAACGTCCCGTCAAGGTAGTCTCCGATCTCCCTTACGCTCACTCCTCCTATGGATTTGGGGGGATTTGTACGAAGCGAGGACATCACACGCATACGACGCTCAATTCCGTCAAGCCCCTCCATATAAATGTCGGTCATAGACTCAGTGTAAAGTCCGTATTCCTCATAAAGGTCGTTTATTGCATCAATCAGTGTCTTGCCCTTTTCCATATAAAAGGCTGTCATCTCGAGTATCATCATAGATGCCTCGACCGCATCCTTATCTCTTGCGTACGTTCCGAGAAGATAGCCGTAGCTCTCCTCAAAGCCAAGGAGGAATTTGCCCGCCTTGCCGCTTGCTTCATAATTCTTAATTACCTCACCGATATACTTAAATCCGGTCAGAACGTCATAAAGCTTGACGCCATTTGCCTCGGCGATTTTATACGCCATATCGGTAGAAACAATGCTCTTTACGCAGTAGTCGGACGGTGAGAGAAGTCCCATCTCTTTCCTTTGCTTTATAACGTAGTCAAGAAGCAAAACACCCATTTGATTTCCCGAGACGGTCAAAAAGCCGCCGTCAGAGCCTCTTGCCATAACTCCCACTCTGTCAGCATCGGGGTCGGTCGCAATGATTAAATCAGAGCCAACCTCGTTTGCAATATCAATTCCAAGGCGAAAAACTGCCGCATATTCGGGGTTCGGCTTTTCCACCGTGGGGAAATTTCCGTCGGGCTGCATTTGTGCATCAACCGTATAAAGATTTTTAAGTCCCATCCTTTTAAACACTTCGGGAACAAGGCGACAGCCCGCACCGTGTAAGGGGGTATAAACAACCTTTAATCTATCCTTGTTTCTTTCAATAAGCCCCGGGTTGACCGAGGTTGAAACAACCTCGCTTAGATATTCATCGTCAAAATCCTTGCCGAGCACTGTAATAATACCCGAAGCTATACCCTCATCAAGGTTGATTACACCGCTTGTGTCAAGCACGTCGAATTTCGCTCTCTCATTTGCAACAACAGCCGCCTGCTCGGGTGAGAGCTGTGCTCCGTCCTCCCAATAGGCCTTGTAGCCGTTATACTCCTTTGGGTTGTGAGAGGCCGTGATATTTATACCGGCAATAGCGCCGAGCTTGCGTACTGCAAACGAAAGCTCGGGTGTAGGACGCAAATCATCGAAAATATATACACGAATACCCGCACCTGCAAGAACACACGCACTTACCTCTGCAAATTTGCGTGAGCCGTTACGAGAGTCGTAAGCAATGACAACTCCACGATCCTCACCAAGTGCATTTTTGATTAATGCCGCAATACCTCTTGTCGTATGCATTACGGTAAAGCGGTTCATACATCCGATGCCCATATACATAGACGAACGCAGTCCCGCAGTTCCAAAATCCATAGGGAGATTAAAGCGGAGCTGCTTTGTTGCCTCATCGTTTTCTATTGAAAGAAGCTCTGCTTTTTCTTCTTTTGTAAGCTCATTTGAGTCAATCCATCTTTTGTATTCTTGACTATAATTCTTCATAGCAATTCCTTTACAAATTAATTTTTAAGTGCCTCTTCAAGAGCCGAGGCAAGCTGATCGGGACAAGAGGTGGACTTAAAGCCGCATTTTATGCCCTTGATTTTTTCAATAGCATCCGTTGCTTTCATTCCCTTAACAAGAGCTGCAACGCCTTGTGTGTTTCCTGCACACCCTCCGACAAACCTGCAGTCCGTTATGTAACCGTCCTCAAGGTCAACTATAACAGCCTTTGCGCAGGTTCCTTTTGTCCTGTATTCAATATGCTTTGTCATATTCACCTCACTTAATTGTATTTTTATTCCAAATTTTTATACATTCCCACAGGAACAAAATCGTCTGTGAAAACTGTTAAAAATGTCAAAAGACGTGTAAAATCCTCACCTGCGGTGCGGAAGACCAAGCTATAAAAGACAGCTTCCGAATCATCCTTTCCAAAGGTGACTGTGTTAAGCCTGTAAATCTCAATACCGTACAGCTCTGCGGCAAGTATTATACCGCTAAGCGCTGTCGCACTTCCCTTTGTGAGTCTGATTTCAAGATACCTGTCGTCCTCGGGTTCTATAGCTTGCGGCACAAGAGTCTTTGACACAAGAGCATACTTCAAATCACTGTCCGCCCCCTGACCAAACACGGGAGTGACCGAATTAATCTTCAAGTCATTCGTATAAATCAGCTCTGCAACGGTATGAAGTCTTGTTCCTCCACGCTCCTCAAGGGGCAAAAGTGCGTAAGATGCCTCGCCTCCCACGAGCATACCAACCGCCTCCTTAAAGGTCTGGGCGTATTTCACCCTTGGGTCTGAAAACTCTTGGGAGAAAACATCGTACGCCTCATCGGACAATGCGTTTTTAACGTACACAAAACGCTCCGAAAACTCTTTTGTAGGTAAAAACGATCTCTCGGTGACGTTAACTCCTAAGGAGCTAAGTTGAATTAAAAACAAGTCACAAAGAATCGCCTTATCTATTGAAGCGTTAAATGATGCTGAAATTGCAAGTCTTTTGCGGTTTGCTTCCAAAGCATCATCGTGAAGCGGCGGTGCGTAAATTAAATTCCCCTCCGAAACAAACGAAAGAATTTCGTACATATCAAAGCCGTCACGCAGCCAAGCGACTGAAAATTCCGCAAGTGCCTCTGCAAGCTCAGAAAGCTCACAGATTCGAGCCTCGGAAACAATGCCCGATTCCCTCCAAAGCAAACGGAGGTTGTTTTTAGTTGTCGAAGAAATATTAAAAGCGATATCTTCGTTCATTTCATATCCTCCGCTGTTATATATAAAATATTATACTATAAAATAATAAAAAAAACAATAGGTGCGGGAGATTTTTTATCTATTTTTTAGAAAGGCGAGTTTCTATATTGATTACGCTTTTTTGTGAAATATTGATTACGCTTTTTTTGCGAAAAGACTTGATTTTTTCAATTTGTTATGCTATAATATCATTTGTGGCAATGAAAAACGCCATATTATGCCGGTATGGTGGAATTGGCAGACGCGTCGGACTCAAAATCCGAAGGTAGCAATACCGTGTCGGTTCGACCCCGACTACCGGCACCAAAACAAAAAAGAGGCTTTTGCCTCTTTTTTTGTTTTCCGTACTTTGTTCTTGGGGCGAACCCGAAAAACGCATTGGCGTTTTTTGCGTTATGCTAAAATACAGTTCTCTTTTAATGAAAGCTATCCATAACGCCTACCGACCACCGACTACCGGCACCAAAACAAAAAAAGAGGCTTTTGCCTCTTTTTTGTTTTTATTTATATTTTTCGGCTCTTTTAAATGCACGTGAAATATAGCGTTCAATCAAGCCTTGCTTTTTAAATTCCCGCCAAAACATAATTATGTCAAAAATAAAAAGTATCGGCGGCACGGGATTAAAGCCCTGTCGGACAATGCACATCACCACAAAAAGTGCAAGCAAGCCAAGTAAAAAAGCGTGATATATAGGTGCTGTCACTATGTACCCGCTGAGGTACGTTTTTCCGTTTTTTTCAACAAGCTTGCCCGAAAAATACGTTCCTATAAGGAATCCGTTATCCTTGGTGGGAGAGTCTGTCATCTCACAGGTAATACGAATTTTGTCGGGGTTTCTTTTTGACATTTTTAAGTGCATTTTAGGCTTGGACTGGTCAAAGGTAACGTTTTTGTTTACAAATTCACTGTCCGAGAGAACCTTTAAAATATGCTCCTTTGGTAGAGCTGATGACTGCTTTATAATTTTCAAAAAAGCACCTCCAAAATTTCAGTTATAATCCAAGCAGGAATATACAAGATTTCTAAACCGAGGCAACACTATGTTGTGAAGACCGCCCATATGCTCAGCGTGAAATACGGACACCTTTCTCTCGGGGTCGGACGAGATATAAGCGAGCTTTGAACCGTCCCAACCAAACTCTCCAACAGAGGAAAGGTTGCCCGCTTCATACGGTGTCATATTGGTCCTTACGCCAAAGCCAAAGCCGTAGCCTATCTTGCTTACCGACTCGTGGAATTTATCAAGCTGCGAAGAGGAAAGTTGATTTTTACGCATTAAATTTACGGCAGACTCTGAAAGTATGCGATTTCCGCTCTTGCCAAGTCCAAGGTGTGTGAGAGCATCCGCAAGCAAAATTTGGTCGTCAACGTTTGAAACAAGACCTCCGCCGCCGCTCTGATATTCGGGGCCGAAATTGCAGAAGTTGGAATCCTTTGGAATCTCCTTTGCCGCCTTTAGCACGGCATCATATTCATACTGCGTCGCCATATCAGATCGGCGTTGCTCAGAAAAGCCGAAGAATGTGTTTTTCATCCCAAGGGGTTCAAAAATATTTTCCCTCATATATTCCCCAAGTGAAATTCCAGAGACAAGCTCTACCAAGCCTCCGAGCACGTCGTGCGAGAGGCTGTATTGATACCTTTCACCGGGGTCAAAGTCAATAGGATCCTCCGCCAAAGCTCTCACTATATCAAGGGTAGGACATCTACCGTCCGTCTCTTCCTTTACACGAAGAACGGCGGGTCTTGAAAAATTGTAATCAAGTCCCGATGTCATTGTTAAGAGGTGTTTTACAAGCATTGGATTTTTTGCCTCACGCAGCTCTACGGTACCGTCAGCACGCACGGTCTTAACCGTTAGGTTGCGATACTCGGGAAAATATGCATATACGGGGTCTGTAATTACTATTTCCCCCCTCTCGATAAGCTGGGTTGCTGCAACACAGGTTGCAACCTTAGTACACGAATAAATGTTATAGAGTGCATTTTTTCTAACAGGCGTTTGCAAGGCAAGGCTGTCAAAGCCCGAAGTATGACGAAACACCTCCTCACGACCAACGTAGATAGAGGTTTCCGATCCGGGAATTCCGAGCATTGGAAGATAATAATCGAGAAAATCCTTTAACGGTCCAAAGTTCATATCTGATATTTCCTTTATTTTTGTTTGAGTTCAACCACGGTGACACCCGCATCGCCCTCGCCGTATTCTCCGTGGCGGTAAGATTTAATACGGCGGTCAGCCTTGAAATACTTCCAAAGTGCCGCACGGAGTGCACCTGTGCCTTTTCCGTGTATAATCCTTACGATTGGAATAGCTGCAAGAGTTGCATCGTCAAGATACTTGTCAACAACAAACCACGCATCGTCCCCTATCATTCCTCTGACGTCTATCTCCGGCTTAAAGGTGGTTACAATGGTCTTCTTGACCTTACCCTCGCTGACCCTTTTTTGCTCGGGCTTACGCTTGAATTTTACGTTTCCGTCTATCAAACGCAATTTGTCCTCGGTCACCTTGGTACGCAAAATGCCCGCTGTGACGGAATAAATTCCACGCTTTTCATCTATTCCTGTGACCTCTCCCTCTTGTCCGACCGTAACCACGTATACACGGTCGCCAACCTTAAGCGGTCTGGGAAGCACGTACTCATCGTCAAGAGAATATTCCTTTATCTCAAGTCCGTCAAGCATATTCTCACCCTCGGCAAGGCGACGTCTTACCTCTTCTTTTGCAGATGCCATCATTTGATTTCGTTTTTCTCTGTCCTCTACCTTTTTAAGCTCCTCGAGCTGTCTGAAGATAAATTCGCTTGATGCACGTGCGCTATCTAAAATCTGCTTTGCCTTTTGAGCTTGCTTTGCAATCTCTTCCTCGGTCTTTGAAATGCGTTTTTTCAGTTCCTCTTCCGCAGATGTCTTAAATGCCTCGAATTCAGTCCTCAAGCGTTCAGCCTTTTCACGCTCACGCTCCATTTCAATTCGGTTTGTATCTAGCTTTTCAATAACGTCCTCGAATCTCTTGTTATCTCGCTCTATCAGCTTTCCCGCTCTTTCTATAACGGCGGCGGGCATTCCGAGCTTTTCGGAAATTGCAAAGGCGTTGGATTTGCCGGGGGTTCCAATTACAAGCTTGTAGGTGGGACGCAGGGTTTCTACGTCAAACTCGCACGAGGCGTTCCTGACACCCGCCGTTTCAAGAGCATAAGCTTTAAGCTCGGCATAGTGTGTTGTTGCGGCACAAAGTGCCCTCTTTTCCGATACGTTTTCAAGTATTGCTATTGCAAGAGCCGCACCCTCAATAGGGTCAGTGCCCGAGCCAAGTTCGTCAAAAAGCACGAGTGAACGGGGCGTGATTTTGTCGAGAATGTCAACCACGTTTACCATATGCGATGAAAAGGTTGAGAGTGATGCCTCAATGCTCTGCTCGTCACCTATATCCGCAAGAATCTCGGAAAAGACGCCCACCTCACTTTCCTCAAGTGCGGGAATCTGCAAGCCTGACTGTGCCATAAGTGCAAAAAGCCCAAGAGTCTTCAAGGTTACGGTTTTTCCACCTGTATTAGGTCCCGTTACTATAAGCGTGTCATATTCTCCGCCCACAGTAACGTCAATAGGAACTACACGCTCACGTGGTATCAGAGGATGCCTTGCACGCTTTAAGGAAATAGCACGCTTCTCTGTTATCTCCGGCATTTCGGCGTGCATTTGTATTGCAAGGGTAGCCTCGGCAAAAACGAACGCAAGATCCGTTATGTTGTGATAATCAAGCGAAATTATGCTCGATGCATCACCGCATTCAGCTGAAAGTGCAAAGAGAATACGCTCAATTTCGTGCGATTCCTCTGCAAGAAGCGTCTTTAATTCGTTGTTCGCCTCGACTATGGCAATAGGCTCGATGAACAGCGTCGCGCCGGATGATGAGGTGTCGTGCACAAGCCCCTTCATTTCATTCTTATACTCAGCCTTTACGGGAACAACGTATCTTCCGCCACGCATTGTGACTATATTTTCTTGAAGATACTTGTTTCTGACACCACCGACGTAATTTTGAAGAGTGTCCTTGATTTTATTGTTGGTATTTCTGATTTTACGCCTGATTTCGGCGAGCGTGGGGCTTGCCTCATCCGCAATCATATCCTCGGAGAGTATGGAGCGGCGAATACGCTCTTCAAGCTCTCTTTTTGGAATAAGACGCTCAAAAACCGAGTCAAGCGACGTTGCAAACGGCTTGTCCGCATTGATGTAATCGAGCAAAGCTCTCGCACTTGCAAGAAGCGACGCTATATCGAGCAGCTCTCTTGGCGAAAGAAGCGCCCCCTTATAAGCTCTCTCGGCGGCACCGGTTGTGCTTTCTGGTGCGGAAAAGGACGGGTAGCCCTTTGCGTTAATCAGTCTTTTTGCATCGGCTGTACGGATTTGCCTTTGCCTAACTGAATCAACGTCGTCACTTGGCATAAGAGCCTTTGCCCTTGCCTTTGCTCCGTCTGTTGAGGCACATTCGACGAGCATCTCTTTTATCTTATCGTATTCGAGTATTTTTAACGTCTTCTCGCTGAACAGCATTTTATCGTTTTACCTCATTGTAAAATTTAAGTGCCCTATACGAGCGTTCAAGATGATTGGTCAGATATTCCTCTGCGGCACGTGAAAATAAGTACATATCCTCATCTGAGACGGTATACGAAAATATTTTCTCCTGCGGAGCGTGAACGGAGTAAGCAAACGCCTCTCTTGCACCCTCGGTAAGAATACAAATTATATGAGATTCGTGCGGCTCGGAGAGCATCTGTCGGCGTGCATACGCCTTTTCCTTACACGAGTGACATTGAAGTGCTCCTGCCATAATATCAAAATAGAACTCTCCGTCCCTCTTTCCACACTCCGAGCAAGAAAGAACGTCAGGCATAAAGCCGAGAATGGATACGGCACGTGCCTCAAAGGTCGCCTTTATTTTATTTAGCGGATATTTACCTGAGCTAATAGCATAAAGAGAGTTTAGTGAAAGACGCAAAAGCTCTCTCTCGGACTCTGTAACAGCAACGTCATCAAGCACCTCGGTGATATATCCTGCAAGTGCCAATCCCTCTATGGATTTCCTTATGTCAAAAAAGCTTTCTATAAGCTCCGCCTCACGAACTTGATACTTGTCCGAATGCTTAAATAGAACGAATTCGGAGTAGCAGAATTGCATAGTTGCCGCCATTTTCCTGCTTTTCAAGGAGCGTGCCCCCTTAGCAAGTGCGGTAACAACGCCCTCCTCCTCCGTAAAAATCGTTATCAGACGATCGGATTCCTTTATATCTGTTGTCCTGATTACAAGACCTCTTACCCTGCTTAACATTACTCCTCCGGCTTAAAACCGAAATCGGAAATATTAAACTCGCTGTCACGCCAATTTTCCTTAACCCTGACGTAAAGGTCAAGAAATACCTTTGTTCCGAGCAGCTGTTCAATATCAGCTCTGGCGTGCGAGCCAATACGCTTTATTCCCTCACCGCCCTTGCCTATTATAATGCCCTTGTGCGATGCCTTCTCGCAGTAAATCTCCGCTCTTATGGAAACGAGTCTCGGGCTCTCCTTCCATTCCTCGATTGTAACTGCCGTGCCGTGAGGAATCTCCTCGTCAAGCGAGCGAAGGAGCTTTTCTCTTATAATTTCCGAGGCTATCTGCTTTTCGGGCTGGTCGGTTACAATTTCGTCGGAGAAGAACCAATCGGACTCGTAAAGATACTTTTCGCACTCATCAAGCAAGATGTCAATTCCCTTGCCGTTCTTTGCGCAAAGCGGAATTACGGCATCAAAGTCGAATGCCGCAGCGTATGCGGCTATTGTCTTTGCAATGTTTGCGGATCTTACCGTATCCGTTTTGTTTATTACAAGTATAGCGGGCAAGGCGTCGTTTTTGAGTCTTTTGATTATCTTTGCCTCAATGTCGCCGACCTCTTCCCTCGCCTCTACAACAAGCACCGCCGCATCAACTCCCCCAAGAGTCTCCGAGGCGGTCTTCATCATAAAATCACCGAGCTTTGTGCGAGGCTTATGTATGCCGGGGGTGTCAAGAAAAACAAACTGATTTTCCCCCACCGTATGAATGCCTGTAATTCTGTTTCTTGTTGTTTGAGGCTTCTTTGAAACTATTGCAACCTTTTCACCGAGTATGGCGTTAAGGAGCGTTGACTTTCCTACGTTTGGACGACCTACTATTGCTATAAATCCTGTTTTTTTCATTTTCCTCTCCAAATCAAATCTCAATATTCTTCATAATTTCACGCTGGCGGAAGCATTGCTCCTCCTCGTCGGCAGGACCTCTTTCGTGGTCATAGCCTAAAAGATGCAGCACAGAGTGGACGGTTAAAAAGGCAACCTCACGTAAAAATCCGTGGCCAAGCTCCTCTGCCTGCTCCCTTGCTCGCTCCAAGGAGATAACTATATCGCCAAGCTCAGCCTCACCGAAGATTTCCGCATCCGAGAAGTCGCCGTCCTCATAAAGCGGAAAGGAAAGCACGTCCGTGTGTCTATCCACGCCTCTGTATTTTTTATTGAGCTTATGAATATATGCATTATTTGTAAGAGTAACGGAAACCTGTGCATCATAGTCAAAGGCTTCATATTCAAGCGTCGCCTCGATAGCACGTCTTATAAGAAGCTTCAATCCGTAATCTGCCTCGTCAAATCTTTCCGTTTGGGCAAAATTTATATAAAGTCTTTTTTTCATCAGCCGTTTTTGTCCTCTCTTTTTTCTTTTGTCCTAAACGTCTTGGCACGCCCCTCACGCTCGTAAGCTTCGTAAGCGGTGATAATTTTTCTTACAAGATGATGCCTTACCACGTCACGCTCGGAAAATTCAAAAATCCCAATTCCCTCTATGTCACGAAGCACCCTTGCAGCGATAGAAAGTCCGCTCTTTTTTCCAAACGGAAGGTCGGTTTGCGAAAGGTCTCCCGTAACAACAGCCTTGGAATTATAGCCGAGTCTTGTGAGAAACATCTTCATCTGCTCTGGGGTCGTGTTCTGTGCCTCGTCAAGAATAATAAACGAGTCGTCGAGCGTGCGGCCTCGCATATAAGCAAGCGGTGCGATTTCAATAGTTCCGCGCTCTATGTGCTTTTGATAATTTTCCGCTCCGAGCATCTCAAAAAGAGCATCGTAAAGCGGTCTTAAATAAGGGTCGATTTTGCTCTGCAAATCTCCTGGCAGAAAGCCGAGGCGTTCACCTGCCTCAACAGCTGGGCGAGTGAGTATAATTCTTGAAACAGCCTTGTTTTTAAGAGCCTCCACAGCCATAGCGACGGCAAGAAACGTCTTGCCCGTTCCTGCGGGTCCAAGACCGAGAATTACGGTATTATTCTTTATTGCGGAAATATACCTCTTCTGCCCCATAGTCTTTGCTTTTATTGGCTTGCCTCTGCTTGTCAAGCATATGACGTCCCCGCCGAGCTTAAACGCCCCCTCGTCAAGTCCGTCCTTGACAAGTCCTATAACGTAATCGACTGCCTGCTCCTCAAGAGCCTCACCTGAGCCTACCATCTGTTTCATATATTCAAGTGCACGTGCCGCAAGCTCGACTGCCTCAGGATCACCGTTTACTACTATTGCATCTCCGCATTCGTTGCGTCCGTTTCTGTTAAATACGTGTACACCGAAGACCTCCTCAACCTTTTTTACGTTTCGGTCAAAGGAACCAAAGAGTGCCGAGGTAGCCTCGTTTGACATCGTCATAACTATTTTTTCTGCCATTTTATTTTCCCTTTTATTTTTATCCGTCAGTTAATATTTGCGCAGTGCTTCCTATACTCCTCGTATAAGTCACGTCTGAGTATGCTAAATATCCGTTTTCGGTAAATTCGCCGTCGGTTCGTATAGCGAGCAGCTCCGATGATATAAGGGTGTCTCTCAAAAGCTGTGCCATATCCGAAAGTGCCGCCTCTACAAGCTCATCTGTGCTTCGGGTATAAGACCTCAACTGATACTTACAAAGCACGCTTGTATGCTTCCTTATCGGCAATTTATACCTATCAAAAAGCATAAAATCCTTATCATATTCTATTATATCACACTTATCACTTAAATTTCCACTATTTTTTAAAATATTTATCGAAAAACCTAAAATTTTATATGATATATCCTGCGTTTCTTCCGAAATATACTCTTTAAACGTAACCTCTCGCTCAGCCTCACACGAATAACGCTCTGTTATTCTGCCAATGACGTCTCCCTCCGCCTTTACAAATCCTCCGCCAAGCTCCCCCGGAATTACTCCCGATATAAGCAAATCGCCTTTTTTTACAGCGTCTCCGACCTTTACGACTGCGTGCCCGCTTCTAACGTTAATCTCCTCTATGACAGCGTCACAGGACGCTATTACGTTTGCGTATGCATATTCTCCGTTTTCCTTAAAGGAATCCTTTTGCTTGACAGTTACGTAAGCTACCGTTCCTCTTCTGTTTATATTAAGCCAGGCTATTCTGTCGGATTTTTTGAGAAGCTCCGCCTCGAGTGCGTTTTTGTCTATATCGCTCCAGCGTGCCCCCACTGAAAGCCCAAGCGTATCGAGCAGCTCAAGAGTATCTTCGCTTGCCTCCTCCGTTCCAATTACTCTAACGTCCCACACAGCTCCCGAAGAATAAAAAACAATAGCAAAACCGAGCAAAAATCCAAGAAATGTTCCGTATTTATGTCTGTTTCTGTATAAAAAGCCGGGTAAGCCGCATATTTCTCCCATTTCATAAGGAACGACACCATTCAAAGCTTCGGAAAGAGCCTTGCAATCTCGAAGTCGTACCTTTGCGTGCCCGTCCGAGAGTACACGGGCCGGAATTCCAAGCCTCAAAAGAATTGCGGCAAAGCGAGCGGAATCCTCTCTTTTAACTCTAAATTCTCTGTAACCGAACAAAAGCGTGTCAATTCTTGCCATATAGAAGCCTCATCTCCCTCACTCTACCGTTTATTTGTGCACATCGTCCCTCAAGAACCGTAAGTGAAAGTCCTTCGCCCCCGACCTCAAGGCGTGCCGAATGACTGACAAGCAAAATCCGCTCGTCACTTAACTCCCCTACACCGATGACGCCGCCGACTGTAACACACATTCCAAAGCCTTGCCTTTCGCCCTTAAAATAGAAGCTCCCCATTTTTACGGGTTGCTTTTTCTTTTCTGTCATTTTTATTCCTCCGAAATCATAAACCTTTAATAAAAATGTATGACTTGGAGATAAAAAAATGACGGATACCCCACCAAGTGAAAAAAGAAAAGCAAAAAAAAGAAAGTTTCCGCTAAGCTCCGCTATAATAATTCTTTTACTTACGCCCGCATTTCTCTTTCCCAAGGAAATTTCCGACGGAGTTTTGCACGGGCTTCGGCTTTGTGTAACAAACGTAATTCCATCGGTTTTTCCGTTTTTGATTATTGCCGATGCTATTTATTCACTCTCGGAGGGTGACGGTGCGGGGGTTTTCAGCAGAATTTTCTCACGCTTTTTTTCTCTTCCTCCCATTGCGGCAAGCGTGTTTTTTTGCGGTTGTGTTTGCGGCTTTCCGATAGGAGTAAAAATGACCTCGGAGCTTTACGAGCGAGGAATACTTAAAAAGGGGCAAGCCGAGTACATCATCGGCTTTTCCAACAACCCCTCCGTTGCCTTTGTCACAAGTGCGGTGGGGCTTGGAATGTTTGGGAGCTTTGGGGTTGGAATCCTCATTTATTTCGTGATAGTTTTGTCCGCCCTTGCAGTAGGAGTGATATTCAAGCAAAATGGGCAAAAACAAGAAAATAACTATATTATTATAAGGCAGAAATTCAATTTTGTTGATTCTGTAAAGAATGCCGGTTACTCCTCGATCACGATTTCATCTTATATAATTTTCTTTTCCGCACTCTCGGGTCTGCTTCTTCACGTGCTTGGGAACGGAATTCTCGGGCTTCTTGGTTGCATGCTTTCAGAGGTTTCGGGAGGTGTTCTGCACATCTGTGCTTCGCCTCTTTTCGGACGCAAAATAGCCTTAATTCTTACTGCAGTAACGCTCGGATTTTCTGGCTTTTCCGTACATTTACAGGCTCGGTCTATAGCTTCAAAAAAGCTCTCTTTTGCAAAATATTATTTAATGAAAACCGTACAAGGCATACTTGCCGGTGCAATAGTTACCCCATTTGCTCTGATGATGTTCTAACAAACAAAAAATCCGACGGCACCACTTTTGCTCTGATGATGTTCTAACATACAAAAAATCCGACGGCATATATACCGTCGGATTTTCTTCATTTTTAAATTACTTGGAAAGTCTTGCTTCAAGAGCGGCAAGCTCCTCGTAAAGCTCCTTGGGAACTCTGTCGCCAACCTGCTTATAGAACTCGTGAATGCCCTTGCAATCCTCAAGCCAAAGCTCCTTGTCAACGGAGAGAAGTCCCTCGAGAGTTTCCTTGGAAATATCAAGACCCTCAACGTTGATGTCCTCAGCATTGGGAACGTAGCCGATTGCGGTCTCCTTTGCTCCAACCTTTCCGTCGCAACGAGCGAGAATCCACATAAGAACACGCATATTGTCGCCAAATCCGGGCCAGATGAAGTGACCCTCGTCATCGGTTCTGAACCAGTTGACGTGGAAAATCTTTGGGGGATTTGCAATAGCCTTGCCCATAGCGAGCCAGTGTGCCCAATAGTCACCCATATCATAGCCAACGAAGGGACGCATAGCCATAGGATCACGGCGAACTACGCCGACAGCACCTGCTGCGGCTGCGGTGGTCTCGGAGGCCATAATGGAGCCGACAAACGTACCGTGCTGCCAAGAGGTAGACTGATATACAAGGGGAGCGGCCTTTGCACGTCTGCCACCGAATACGATAGCGGAAATCGGAACGCCTGCGGGATCGTTGAACTTGTCGGAGATGCAGGGACAGTTAGCCGCCATTGCGGTAAATCTGGAATTGGGGTGTGCACCGGACGTGCCAACCTTGTCAGCCTTGTCATACTTGGTGTAATCC
>JAZOQA010000041.1:0-10854 GCA_045655765.1 Eubacteriales bacterium
CTCTGAAACGAATATTCTGCCTGTCTGGTCGATAGTTTTTACAACAGAATAAATTATATCTCCGACAGCGAGTCTTGCTGAGGGATGAGAAATTCTTGAAACTGAAATCGAATCAATAGAGAGCAGAGAAATCATTCCGCATCCAACGTCAAGAAAAGCACCAAAGCTCTCCAAATGAGTGATTTTACTCTTTATAACGTCCCCCGGACGCAGTCTTGATATAAAATTCTCGTAGCATTCCTTTTGTGCCTCCCGCCTTGAAAGAATCACGACGCATTCTCCCGACGGACCTTTTGTAAAGCCTTTTACCTTAAAGCAAACCGTCTTTCCGACACGTGTCAAAACGGCAATGTCTTTGATAGGCTCACCGCTCTTTGAGTACATAACCTCTTCCTTTGGAATGTAACCGACAGCTCCGCTGTATAAATTTACGTGCAGACCCATTGCGTGGTCGCACAGTGCTACCTTGCTCTCTAATATAATGCCGCCGTCAAGAGCTGCTTCAAGACCCGCTCTTGATGAAATAAGCTCTTTGTTTCTGTCAGTTGAATACAAGAGTCCCTCAGGGTTGTAAGGATTCATATTTATTACCGTTCCTTTTTCTTAAAATCTTACTGTTTGATTCTATGAGAAAGGAAAGGAAAATATGACCTTTATAAAATTTTTATCCCACAATATTTCCCAGACCGAAGCTCACCTGTATTGCACTGTTTACGTCGTTCATCGTTACCTCGTCAAGATGTCCCATTTTTTCTTTCAGTCTTTTCTTATCGATAGTGCGGATTTGCTCGAGTAAAATAACACTGTCCTTGCAAAGCCCCGCCTCGCTTCCAGAGATGTCAATATGAGTGGGCAGTTTGGTTTTTCCCATTTTAGACGTTATAGCCGCCGCAATAACTGTTGGGCTGTATCTGTTGCCTACGTCGTTTTGAACTATAAGTACAGGACGAAGACCGCCTTGCTCGCTTCCCACGACCGGACTTAAATCGGCATAGTAAATATCTCCACGTTTTATGTTCATTTCTTTAACCTCACATTTGCACACAGCTTGTGCTTTGTGTTTTGCTTCTCCTATTTCTTACGTTTTTATTTTGCCGTCTTTGATGAATTTTAAACATACGGCGTGAAATGTTTTCCTTTATTCATAATATGTTTTTTCGCACTTTTTGACAGTCAAATGCAAAAAAATATCATAAAAACGCATTTTTTGTTGCAAAATGAATAAAAAAGTATTGACAAATGTTAACAAATTGTTATATAATTTACTTGTCCGATAAATTTTGAAAGGAGAAAATTTAATGAGAGAAAAGTTGGACAAATTTTTCAAAATCAGTGAGCGTGGCTCTAATATCAAAACCGAAATTATAGCCGGTCTCACTACTTTCTTCGCAATGGCGTACATTGTAGTCACGAATCCCAACCAGGTAGTTGGATTTATGAACTTTGAGAAAGCTGTTGCTGCTCAGTTCGCTCCTATTTGGAATGCCGTTTATGTTGCTTCCATTTTAGTTGCGGTTATAGGAACGCTTCTTTATGCGTTTTACGCAAAGCTTCCGTTTGCACAGGCGTGCGGAATGGGTCTTAACTCATTCTTCTTTACCTCATTTATCATTCCCGCTGTTATTTTTGATAAAGAGGGTAATGTTATAGGGACAACAGGTGCTGAAATCAGCCAGTATCATCAAGGTCTTTTCATCATACTTCTTTCAGGTTTGGTATTCCTGATTCTTTCCATCACGGGCTTGCGTAAATATATCGCAACGTCATTGCCTGATTGCTTGAAGAAGGCAATTCCCGCAGGCATCGGTCTTTTCATTGCATTTATTGGATTTAAGAACGTAGGCATTATAGAGGCTAACCAGTTTACCTTCGTTCAGCTCTTTGACTTCCACGGTGCTATATCGGACAAGTCATTCTTTGACGCTTGGTGTGCTATTGCACCCGTAGTTCTTGCACTTCTTGGTCTTTTTGCAATAGCAGTGCTTGAAAAATTCAGAGTTAAAGGCTCTATTATCATCACTATCGTAGGCGTTACCGTCCTTTACTACCTTACCACTTGGGAGCTTCCTTCCTTTGATATGGGTATGATAGGACAGTCCTTTAAGGATTTTGGTGAGTACGGATTTGTACAGGCATTCAAGGGCTATGAGGTATTTGCAGGCGGCGTTGCAGCAGTTATTGAGGCAATAGTTCTTGTTATAACCTTTACTCTTGTTGATATGTTCGACACCATAGGCACTCTTTACGGCACCGCATCTCAGGCTGATATGCTTGATGAAAACGGCGACCCCATCGAAATTGATAAGTCTATGACGAGTGACTCTGTTGCGACCCTTTCCGGAGCACTCCTCGGAACCTCTACCTGCACGACGTTCGTTGAGTCTGCGTCCGGTGTTGCAGCAGGTGGAAGAACAGGTCTTGCATCTCTTGTAACGGCTCTTTGCTTTGCTGTATGTCTCTTCCTCACTCCTGTTGCTGCGATAGTTCCTGCTTGTGCCACCGCACCTGCACTTATCTTCGTCGGCGTTCTTATGCTCAAGGGCTTCGCAAAGGTTGATATGAGTGACGTTACAGCTGCAGTTCCCGCATTCCTTGCACTCGTTATGATGCCATTGACGTATTCGATTTCCAACGGTATTGCTGTTGGTGCAATCGCATATACGCTCATCACTCTTTGCACAGGCAAGTACAAGAAGCGTGATATAGTAGTAACTGTTATTGCAGTTCTCTTTACTCTTCGTTTCTTCCTTGTTACCTTTTAATTAAAATAAAAACACCGACCTGTGATTTTCTGCAGGTCGGTATCTTTTTTATGCGTGTGTTTCTGCCTTTTCGTCCTCGGAGGTGAAGAGCATTGAGATGCACCAAAGACCCGCCAAGGCAATAGTGATATAGACTATTCTCGCAAGTATGCTTGTAGCACCGCCGAAGAGCCACGCAACAAGGTCGAACGAGAACAGACCGACAGCACCCCAGTTAAGAGCGCCGACGATAATGAGTATCAGTGCAATTTTGTTGATGATGTTCATATCGTTGTTTTACCTTTCCTTTATTTGAAATTTCAAATTTATCGGCACGAAGCCGTTATTAGTATCTGCCTTGCATAGATTTTTTATTCCATTTATTTAATCTGTGAAAATAGGTATGTAATCTCCGAAGGCTGCTTTCATTTTTTCAAGTGCCTTTTTTTCAATTCTTGAAACGTAGGAGCGCGAGATATTAAGATGCCTTGCAACCTCTCTTTGTGTTCTCGGAGCATAGCCGCAAAGACCGAAGCGAAGCACAATTATTTCTCTTTCACGACGATCGAGCACCGAGTCCACAAGTGTAAGCACACGGTCAGTATGCACCTTTAAATCAATTTCGTCAGCTATGTCCTCATCTGTTCCGATAATATCAAGATAGGTCAGGGGATTTCCGTCCTTATCAATATCTATGACGTCATTTACGTAAATTTCACCCGAGTTCTTTTTCGCACTTCTGAAAAACATAAGAATTTCGTTTTGAACGCATCTTGCACCGTAGGTTGCAAAGCGAGTTCCGTGCTCTGATTTAAACGTATCCACTGCCTTTATAAGTCCAAGACTTCCGACGGAAAGAAGCTCCTCGGGGTATGGATATGATGCGTAATATTTTTTGATAATATGCGAAACAAGACGCAGATTGTGCTCGATTATTTTATCTCTTGCACTCTCGTCGCCCGTTTTCATTTTTTCAAACGCCTCCCGTTCCTCTGTGGCAGATAGCGGTGGCGGAAAATTTTGCACCCCCTCAAGACTTAAAATAAGTGAAACAAATCTTAAAAGCAACTCTGAAATGCCAAACATAAAAATCCCCCTCGGCAAAAGTTTTTCTCATTCAAAACGAGAATATGCCGAGGGGCTTGTCAAATATTCTAATAAAATGTATGGGCTTTTAATTTCGCCTCTTGTGTTTCGGGCGTTTTTATTCTGTATCCGTGACCGTCAACCGATTCAACAAGGGATTCACCCTCAAGAAGAAAGAATTTTCGGTTGATTTTTGAAATATGCGTTCTGACCGACGACGGCTCGGGGCGTTTTGACGGTCGAAAGACGTATTTCAGAATATTTGCAGTTGTTTGCGGGGTGGGATATGAGCGTATCAAAAAACGCAAAATCATAGTTTCTGTTGCAGTAAGCCCGATTTCCCGGAAGAAATATATACATTTGCTTCTTCCCGACGAGGCATCTATTCCCGCAAGCCTGTAATCACCGAGCAGTGGCAAATCCGCCTCTGATTGCTTTTTCACTATTGAAACAGCAATGTGTGCCGCTGTGTCCTGTGTGGAAAAGACACCGTCGAAGACGTCTTGGTATATTCCGTTCTCGGATATGGCAAAAATTGGTATAGTAGTGCAGTATGAGCGAAGACGTGCAACAAAATCCTTTGGGTCGGCTAAACTTGACGGGTCCTTGATAAGCACGGCTCTGTATCGCAAATCAATTTCATAAAGGGCTTCTTTAGGTGTTGCGGCATAGGCGAGGACACCCATATAGAAAAAGCTTGAAGCCATATATTCAGCAATTCTTTTTTGTCGGTCAACTATCAGTATCATTAGCGTGTCTCTTTTTCATTTAATATATTTATTATAAATTGTTTTTAGTTAAAATTCAAGTATTCTTTTTATATCTCTTGACATAAAAGATAATTTTGTGTTATATTAGTTGTATAAATTTGTTTTTGTAAGGATAGCGTGAAAGCTTCGTATGAGGTTCTTTAATCAGAGCTGTTCGCGCTTGGTTTGCGTGCAGCCACAAAAAAAGGCGACAGAGTGGAGAATAATATGAAAACTGTTTTAATAAACGGAGGCTCAAGAGGAATAGGACGTGCCGTTGTCGAAATGTTCTCTGAAAACGGATGGCAGGTTGCATTTACTTGGCTTTCGAGTGAGAGTGAGGCAAAGGCTCTTTCCGACTCTACGGGTGCTTTTGCAATAAGGGCAGATTCCTCGTGTGAGGAAGACGTAATAACCGCTGTTCAAAAGACGCTTGTGAAATTTGGCTCGATAGACTGTCTTGTAAATTCCGCAGCGGTGTCGTCGTTTTCGCTTTTTTCTGACCTTACGCTCACGGAATGGAACAAAACCATAGGAGTAAATCTCACGGGCACGTTTCTCTATTCAAGAGAGGTAAGTCGTGAAATGGTGAAGAAAAAATGTGGCAGAATCATAAATATCAGCTCTATGTGGGGCGAGGTAGGAGCCTCCTGCGAGGTGCATTACTCGGCTTCAAAGGCTGGCGTTATCGGACTGACAAAGGCTCTTGCAAAGGAGCTTGGTCCCTCTGGTATTACCGTAAACGCAGTCGCCCCCGGTGTTATTAACACCGATATGAACAAGCACCTTTCCAAAGAGGATTTGAACGCCCTTGCCGAAGAAACGCCTCTTATGCGTATAGGAGAGCCGAGGGAGGTTGCAGAGGCTGTGTATTTTCTTGCCTCCGACAGTGCCGCCTTTATCACGGGAGAGATTATGAATATAAGCGGCGGATTTGTCGTTTTTTGAGTAAAATTAATTTGTAAAATTTTTTAAAGGTATTGCATTTTTTAAAAAATCTGTTATAATATATATGTTTCATAAATTATTCCGCACGTCGAACGGAGTCATACCGGCCGGGGTGGTAGCGGTGCCTTGTACCTGAAATCCGCTATAGCAGGGGTTAGTCCCCCTCCCGAGGGTTATGCTTGTGCAGTCTGCACTGTCATTAGTTTGTGTTGAAGAATGGGTCTTGCGCAACGTGAGGCTGTGAACCATGTCAGGTGGGGAACCAAGCAGCATTAAGCGGTTTATTGCGTGTGCCGCAAGGTTGCCTGTTCGGAGCAGACGTGGCAGTTACCGTGTGTAAGCGTATTCTCGACGGAGGGGAGTATGGCTCCTTTCGACTTGCGGAAAAAACTAAGCGCCTCTCTGGTGAGTGTAAAATTTACGCCGCCGAAACGGCGCTTTATTAATATTATGATGTCTTTGAAAGGGGGATTTTGCGGTGTCGGATTACAGAGCTTTATACAGAAAATGGCGTTCCACCGATTTTGACGACGTTTACGGTCAGGACGGAATTACGGACATTTTGAAATATGAAGTAAAAGAGGGCAAGCTCTCGCACGCATATCTGTTTTGCGGCTCCCGAGGTACGGGAAAGACAAGCTGTGCCAAAATTCTTGCCAAGGCCGTCAACTGTGAAAATCCAAAAAATGGCAACCCTTGTAACAAATGCGAGGCGTGCAGAAGCATTGATGCCGGCATTGCCACAGACGTAATAGAGATGGATGCAGCGAGCAACAACGGTGTCGATAACGTAAGAGATATCAAGGACGAAATTGCCTTTACTCCCGCTATTCTTAAATACCGTGTCTACATCATAGACGAGGTTCATATGATGTCCCCCTCGGCATTCAACGCACTCTTAAAAACGCTTGAGGAGCCGCCGACTTACGTAATTTTCATTTTGGCGACAACGGAATATCATAAGCTGCCTACCACTATCGTTTCCAGATGTCAACGCTTTGATTTCAAGCGTATTTCCTCGGAGCATATTATAAGACGCTTAAATAAAATCTCCGAAGCGGAGGGCATACAGCTCGACGAGGACGGTGCAAGAGTCATAGCAAGAATAGCAAGAGGCGGAATGCGAGATGCCATAAGCTTGCTTGAGCTTTGTGCGGGTGCACACAGAAAAATAGATGCAGAGCTTGTATTTTCAACCGTTGGAAGCGGAAACCGTGAAAGTGCATATAAGGTTGTCCGTGCTATCCTTGATGCGGATTACGGAGCTATTTATTCAGTCATTGACGATATTGTAATGAAGAGCGGTGATATTTCCGTGTTCTGGCAGGAGATTATCGACGCTTACCGAGACGTTATGGTTGTGAAAAACGTGCGTGACGCTCGCTCGTACCTTGATTTGACAGAGGTAGAGTATAAATCACTCGTTGAAATTGCACAGAAGCTCTCCGCCGCACAGGCATCATATCACGTCTCAATCCTTGAGTCTGCTCTTGCGGATATGCAGCGTGCTACAAATTCAAGACGTAGTATTGCGGAAATTGCACTTACAAGAATGTGTGATGCACGCCACGGCTCGAGCATTGAGGCTTTGATGGCAAGGGTTGAATCTCTTGAAAAGGAGCTTTCTATGCTGAAGCTCGGTGTTCCTGCCTCTCATAAGGAGGCAAGTGACAACTTGCAGAAGACTGTCACTGTTCTGCCCACCAAAAAAGAGCGGGAGCTTCAGGAGGAGTCATCAAATGAGGCAGGGACGCTTTCTGTAACAAGGGCGGAAATAGTGCAGAAAAAGCCCGTGATATATGAAAAATGGACGGGTGCTGTGGAGAGGATAGGCGAATTAAAGCCGTCACTTTCCGTCGGATTTATAAATTCAAAAACCTACAAAAAGCCGGACGGCTCGTTTTTGATAAGAATGAATCCCTTTTTTGCCACCAAGCTTACGTCAAAGACAGAGGATATGATGCTCTTAAAGGGTATTATCGCAGAAAAAGAAGGGGTAAAGGCAACTGACGTTATGATTGCCATAGAGCCGCTTGACACCTCGCACAACGACGATTTCTCTGATGAAATCGAGAATGCAATAAATAATTTTAATATCAGCGGAGGATAATGATATGAAGGTAAGAATTCCCCAGCAGGGCGGTATGGGAGGCCCTAATAATATGCAAGCAATGCTCAAGCAGGCACAAAAAATGCAAGAGGATATGGCAACAAAGCAGGCAGAGCTTGAGGAATGCGAATATGACGTAAGCGTCGGCGGCGGAGTCGTCGGTGTAAAAATCAACGGAAAAAAGGAAATTCTCAAGGTTTCCATCGCTCCCGAGGTTGTTGACCCCGATGACGTTGAAACGCTTGAGGACCTTATAGTTGCGGCAGTCAACGAGGCTGTGAAAAAGGTTGAGACTATTGCTCAGGACGAAATGCAGAAAATTACCGGAAGCATAGGTCTGCCCGGCGGACTTTTCTGATATGGCGGAATATATAGCTCCTATCAAGCGTCTGATTGACGAGTATAGGCGACTGCCGGGTGTCGGTGCAAAGACTGCGGCAAGATACGCCTTTGCAACCCTCAACCTTACAGATGAGGAGGCAGCCCGCTTTGCCGATGCTATAATCGGTGCCAAGCGTGACGTTTCCAAATGTCCTGTTTGCTTCGGACTTTGCGAGGGCGAGGGAGAATGTGATATATGCTCCGACCAAAGGCGAGACAAGGGGATTATTTGCGTAGTCGAAAGCCCCAAGGACATAATGGTAATGGAAAAGGTGCGTGGATACCGTGGCTTATACCACGTTTTGGGCGGTGCACTTTCTCCGCTTGACAATATTACTCCCGACGACCTTACCGTTAAAGAGCTGATAGAGCGGGTAGAGTCGGGGGATATAAGAGAGGTTATAGTCGCAACAAACCCCACACCCTCAGGCGACACTACGGCGGCATATCTTGCCCGCATTCTTGAGGATTATGGGGTTGGTGTCTCGCGCCTTGCGTACGGCATTCCCGTAGGCGGTGATATTGAATATGCCGATGAGGTAACCCTCTACCGTGCAATGGAGGGAAGACGCAACATTAACTGACAGAATTATACCGTCAGAAACTTATATTTCAGCCGCAGATTGTCTGCTATCATAGCGATGAATTCGCTGTTGGTGGGCTTTCCGCGGCTGTTTTGTATTGTATAGCCGAAATATGAGTTAAGCGTATCCACGTCGCCTCTGTCCCAAGCAACCTCTATTGCGTGTCTTATTGCACGCTCTACTCTTGAGGTAGTAGTTGAATATTTCTTAGCTACTGCGGGATATAGTATTTTCGTAACGGAGTTGATTATATCTCCCTCCTCAATAGTCATAAGTATCGCACATCTTAAATACTGATACCCTTTGATATGTGCGGGAATTCCTATTTGATGTATTATCTTTGTAACCTGAGCTTCCATATCCGGTGACGCCGTAATTGCGGTGTCACCGCTTTTGTTTTTCTTCCTTATTCTTATTAAGGAATTGATGTGACCTATAAGCGTGCTTACCTCAAAGGGCTTTAAGATGCAGATGTCGGCACCTGCCTCCGATGCCTCCATAAGTATTGACGGCTTGTTGATGGGAGAGGTGAGAATAAAGCCAGGACGCTCCTTTGCCCCGGAGACATCTATGTTCCTTATTATTCCTATTCCGTCAATTCCGGAAAGCCAAAGGTCAAGTATGGCAACGTCATACTTGCTTTTCGCCATTTTTGCGAGTGCTTCCTCTCCGTTTTTCGCTTCATCGACAAAAGCATATCCACTTTTTGTGAGCTTTTGTACGAGAGCTCTCCTTTCTTCGTCGTTTTCATCACAAATTAGTATTTTTGCGTGTGTTTCCATTTGCTTTCTTTTCCTTTCACATTGAAATTTGGTAAAATTTGGTAATTTTTGGAAGCAAGATTATTGTACCATAAAATTATTCCGAAATCAATAGAGAATTCTATAAAAAAGTTTACAAAAATAGCAGCTTAAAAATGGTAAAATTTACCAAATCAAGGCGTTTTTTAGCATTCTTTTACACCGAAAAGCAAGTATCGACAAAAACATTATAGAACGAAGTGAAAAAGTTTTAAATTTTTTTTAAAACCTTGTCAAATACTATTGCAAAAAAAGAAGCTTTGTGATATAATGAAAATGTGGAAAATTGGTTTTTTTATCTGTTTTCCTAATGGTAGTTAATTAAAATAAGGAGAGATATATCTATGAACACTAACGTAACCAAGAACAAGTATGTCAACGAGTGGATTGCAAAAATGGCTGAAATGGTTCAGCCTGAGAAAATCGTTCTTATTGACGGATCTGAGGAGCAGGCTGAGCAGCTCCGTGCCGAGGCTTGTGCAAGCGGCGAGATGATTAAGCTCAACGAAGAAAAGCTTCCTAACTGCTATCTTCACAGAACTGCGGTCAATGACGTTGCACGTGTTGAGAACAGAACGTTCATCTGCACCTCTAAAAAGGAGGATGCGGGCAACATCAACAACTGGATGGATCCCGAGGAGTGCTACGCAAAGCTTACAAAGCTTTACACAGGCTCTTATAAGAACAGAACAATGTACGTAATTCCTTATTCTATGTCCGTTGTAGGCTCCGATTTCGCAAAGTACGGTATTGAGCTTACCGACTCCATTTACGTCGTTCTGAATATGCTTATTATGACAAGAGTCGGTCTTAACGTTCTTGAAGCTCTTGGTGAAAGTGCAGACTTTATAAAGGGTCTTCACGCTCGTGCTGATATTGATGAGGAGAATAGATACATCTGTCACTTCCCCGAGGACAACACCATTTGGTCCGTTAACTCCGGTTATGGCGGAAACGTTCTTCTCGGAAAGAAGTGCTTTGCACTCCGTATTGCCTCCTACCTCGGACGCAAGGAGGGCTGGATGGCTGAGCATATGCTCATTCTCGGTCTTGAAAATCCCGAGGGAGAGGTTAAGTACATAAGTGCTGCATTCCCCTCTGCTTGCGGAAAGACCAACCTTGCAATGCTTATTCCTCCCGCAATTTATAAGAACCAGGGATATAAGGTTTGGTGCGTAGGCGACGACATTGCTTGGCTCCGTGTAGGTCAGGACGGCAGACTTTGGGCTGTAAACCCCGAGAACGGTTTCTTCGGTGTTGCTCCCGGAACTAACGAGCACTCTAACCCCAACGCACTTCACACCTCTATGAAGGATTGTATCTTCACCAACGTTTGTCACAACCTTGACGACAACACAGTTTGGTGGGAGGGACTTGACAATAATCCTCCTAAGAACGCTCTTAACTGGAGAAGTCGGATCGTAGCCATGTCGTTCTGTGAGCCAAGGAGTTGTG
>JAZOQA010000042.1:0-5532 GCA_045655765.1 Eubacteriales bacterium
GATTATCATTGCGGATGCTGAAAGTGCAATCGGCAGAGCGTTGAGAGAGCTTGGCAAGGCGATGGGCAGAGTTCTTTGGGAAGGCATCAAAGATTTCTTCTTATCCTCTGATTTCTTTGACAAACTCTCAAATATCCTCTCTCCTGCGGGCAAGGCATATGATGCGGCGAAATCTGCGGTTAAAGGCGAATTGCCGCAACAGCAGACTCCGTCAACAACCGCACCGAGCGCACAGGCGCAATCGGCAGCTGATACGGCAGCGGCAAACGCAACGGCAAACAACAACCTTACCGAAGCGGTGGCGGCAGGAGTGGCGGAAGGAACAAGACGAGCCGAAGAAAGCAACAGCGGAGCTTCAAATGTCAGCGTTTCCGTTGACGGAGACAACCTTTTCAACTTTTTCGTTAAAAAACACAACAGCACAGTTAAACAGACGGGCGTAACGCCCCTGTATGTATAAAGGCGGTGAATTATGTATCTTAAAATAAACGGTTTATCTTGCGACGGTTCAGCCCTTCCCGAGCCCGCACACGGCGGTTTTTCAATATCCGTTCAGGATGTGGACTCCGCTTCAACAGGCAGAGGTGCAGACGGCAATATGATAAGAGACCGTGTCGCAATCAAATACAAAATAAACCTTAAATTCCCGCCTTTAACAAGTTCGCAGATGTCGAACATCTTATCTGCGGTGTCGGGAGTAAGCTTTTCAGTTGAATATCCCGACCCCGTGTCGGGGACTACCGGCTCGGGAACGTTTTATTGCGGAGACCGCACAGCTCCCGTCTATAAAGTCAATGACACGAAAACGGGCGTTGAGTTGTGGGAAAACGTCTCTTTTAACCTTATTGAAATGTGAGGTGTGAATTATGGGCGTTTTAGACAACGGGCGTGTGTGGACTTGCACGGTAACGGTTTATGACCTTGTATTCGGCAACCCCGCTTACAACGATTCAATCGAGGCAGGAAGCCCGACAACTTACACGAACACAAATATAAAAAGTTGGAAAATCACCGATACAATGAGCGCAAACGGCGATGTTGCTTTCGGCTCAACAGGGAGCAAGGCGTTAAACCTTGAATTAATCGGCTTGTCGAGTAAGACATTCGGCACGGGCGCAATAATAACCGTTGCTCTCGGAGGAGCCGCAAGCAAAACGTGGGCGTTTTTTGCCGATACGGTTGTATGGAATGCGGAGTATGGCACAGCAACGCAGTATTCCGCCTCTGTAACGGCTTATGATGCGATGTATTACGCAGCAGGCAAAATATCTTCGGTTGCCCTTCCGTCAAGCATACAGGCGCTTATAACAAGCGGAAAAGCAAGCATAACAAACTGCCGAACAATAGCGCAGTATTGCATAAGGCACGCCCGGTATGACCTGATAAGAACAAGGGCTGCGGAATTATACGCTGAAACAGGGTTTATAAAATATGACACTTACGCAAATATGGTTGACAGCACGGCAGACGATGACTATACAAGCGGTAAAACGATGGATGATGTCTGCGATGACAGCACGGGCAAGGTTACTGTCGGAACGTTAAGCGGATATTCGGGCGATTTATCAATAAGCAATACGCTTACGGGAAGAACGTTACTCGGCAGAATGGCGGCTATGGCAGGCAAACGGGCTTGTTGCGATAATTCCTCCGTTTCAAACGTCGGCAAGATTGTTTTTGAAAACCTTATTACAACCTCATACTCCCCGATAACAACGGGCGATGTTTACGATAACGGCTTTGTTGCGGAGGGCAAAAAGAAATTCACCTATTTCACAACAGGCAAAGAGGACTACGGCAAAAAGACCTCAAACGGATTCTCGACAATGAGTATCAACTGCCCCGATATGACGAGCAGTAAACTTGCAAGCGTTGCCTCTCCGTATAGAAACGTTGAATACGAAATCGGCTCGGTTAAATTCAGAGGCGACCCGAATTTGTCAAGCGGTATGAGGTTGACAGCTCCCGATGCAAGCGGAGCAACGCACAATATGGTCTGCACGAAGATTGTAACCTGTTATGACGGTGGACTGTATCAGCAGTTATACAGCGAAGGCAAATCGGACAGCGATATTGAATTTGAAAATAACGCCTACGCCGAAAACGCCGAGCAAATTGTTGATGAAGGCGGCGAGGGAGCAGCAAACTTATTGTATTATTCCGAAACAGAAAGTCCAGACAAGGCAACAATATCTGTCGGTGGAAAAAGCGTTTTAACGGATGCAAGCGGCATAGCCATAACGGGCGACACATCCGTTTCAGGCGATTTTACTGCAACAACAACCGGCGATTGGCGGGCAAAAGTCGAAACTGCAAACGGAATTGAAATCGGCAGTAACGATTACAGTATACAACTTACAAACAATGGCGTTGCTATTGTAAGGGGAATGGCATATCCTTCACCCGCACCGACAGCAAATACATTGATAAAAGGCAATATTTATTCTCCTGATGGTATTTTGGGTGCAAGATGTTTGCAAAGTCAATATTTATATGGGCACAGAATGAGTTTTGTAGAGAGATTTGGGCTTGCGAACACAAATCTTGGAGCGTATGACAACCCTTCTTATATTTGGTATTTGCGCCCGCAAGGGAGCGATACAACGCAACTGATAAATGTTATCGACCACACTTTTGATTTGAGAAGCAGCGTGTCGGGTCAGACAGTTAAAATCAAAACGGATGAATTTGAAGCAAGTGAAGTAACTGTTAAAAATGGTTACTTGTATTGCGACACAATCCGTTCTAATTATGAGGATGCCCATTATGTTCGTTGCGGAGAGGTATATTTTAACTCTACCGACTCATCTGCTTATTGCAAAGCAACAATAAGCATAGGCGCAGACTACATCAGAATGATCCGCACTAATTATGACCCCAACAATTTTTCGTCAAACACAATAAGAATTAACCTTTCAGCGACAAACATTAACGATTTGTTTAGTTTTTTATAATAATTTGCATTGACAATGTAGAGGTTTGATTATGGACTTACAAAAAGAATTACAAGTTTTAATGCAACGGCAAAAGCAAGCAGAAGCGGATTACCACGCAATTTGCGGGGCAATACAGTTTTGCAATCAACTGATAGAAGAACAAAAACGAGAGGAGGGCGAAAATGAGGATAAAAACGATTAACTTTGCGGAGGGAACGATTGACAACCCTCTCGGCTATGTAGGCGAACACAACGCAACAACGCTTGTTATTACGCCTTCGGCTGAATTGGCGAACAACGAAAGTATAGTTACATATTCCGTTGCTTTCGGTGTAAACGGCAAAATCTATCATTCCGAAAATGTAGCAAAAGCCGAAACCTTTACTTGCTTAATGTGGCAGGAGGTAACAGCTTCACACGCCGTAACAATTCAGGTTGAGGGCGTTGATGCAGACGGCGAGATTCTTGCAAAAACAGAAACCTTGCTCGGCAAACTCTGCACCAGCGTTGAGGGAACGGATGAAACCTCCGAATTTACACCGCCGATTATAGCGGAAATTGCCGCAAATACGGCAGCTCGTCACACACACGCAAACAAGGCTGTTCTTGACGGTTTCGCAGAAAATGCTCTCGGTGAATTAACCTACAAAGGCGACGGCTTCGCAACGGATGCCGATATTGCGAATAAGCAGGATAAACTCACGGCAGGCGATAACATTACAATAACGGGAAATGTTATTTCGGCAGACATAGACAACACCCGTGAGATAGCAACGGCAAACAATCCGTATCTGTCAACATACACTCCCGCAGAATTAAACACTTTTTACAGCAACGGGCTTTTGCTGACATACGCTAACAAGCCGATTACTTGGGCGAATTACGAAAGCGGAACATTCCATTTCGGCTACGCATATACAAGCCGAACAAGCAATTCGATTGTCTATCGCACCGATTGCGTAGTTGCCGCCAACAAGGTCATCACACTCAATACAGATAACATAACACCCCGAACAGTAAACAGCAAAACGGCGGGTAAAGTAACGGGCAACATACAGTTAGAGGCAGGCGACATCACGGCGGCTGCGGGATGGTCTCCGACAAACGATACCGACTTGGCAACGAAAAAGTATGTTGATGATAACGCGGGTGGAACGCCCGATTGGAGCGATATTCAGAACAAGCCGAATTTTGCAACTGTTGCAACAAGCGGTGATTATGATGACTTAATCAACAAACCCGTTATTCCTCCCTCTTGGGTGGCACAAGCAACCGCACCTCTCGACACCTCGCTCTTATGGATAGACACCTCCGACAACACGGTCGAGGACTTGGCAGATGCCGACAACTCGGAATATTAAGGAGGCGAGCGTATGAGTAAAGCAATAATTGACGAGCAATACCTCACGGACATAGCGGATGCTATCCGAGCGAAAAACGGCTCGGCTGACACCTACACACCCTCCGAAATGGCAACGGCGATTGAGGACTTGCCGACTCCGACTACGGTTACAAAAGGGCTTGTTTTCTCCGACTATGACAATGATGGGTATCCGACAAAAGCGGAGTTTGTGGGGAGTTGGACTGCAATACCTAATCAATACTTGTATAATGCAAGTACAACATCAAATGTGTTCAAAAAGATTACATCTCTTACTGTCCCTAACGGAGTAACTGGAATAGGCAATGACGCTTTCAGAAATTGTCCGCTCACGCAGGTTATAATGCCACATAATGCGGTGAAAATTGGACAACAATGTTTTATGTCATCTAAAATTACAAGCATTGAATTTTATGGAGATGTCACTTGGGGAAATTGGGGCTCTTTCAGTAGTGTGACAACATTAAAGACAGTAATATTTGGTGGTGAGGTTGGAAATTTGTTAAATAGTGTTTTTGCGAACGACCCTGTTGAAACTTATGATTTCTCTCATTGCACATCAATTCCATCCCTTTATTCTGTTGCTTCTCTCGGACACGCAAACGGTTGTGTGATTAAAGTGCCCTCTGCCTTGCTCTCAACTTGGCAGACAGCGGCAGTATGGCAAGACTTAACGGGTGTAGTATGGCAAGGCGTATAACAGCAATATACACCACCCTCGCCATATTGCTCTCAACGGTTATGATTGCAAGGGCAGTGAGGCAGGATTGGATAGCGATACCCTCTGTCAACATATCCGAGCGTTTGCAATACGCAGACTTAAATATGGATACGCAGACGATTTGCGATAAACGGGACAGAGCAGTTGCTTATGATTACAGAGGCAGTATAAGCATAGCAGACCATAATCATCAAGGGTTTAAAAACTTGCATAAGGTTAAGGTCGGGGACACGGCAACGGTCATACTTAACGGCAAGGTTACGCAATATCGGTGTATCCGCAAATTCAACGGCATAAACAAAAAAGCATATTTAACCGACAACAACGGCAAAATAGTCGAGATAACAAAAAATCAAGTGATTATATATACCTGCCTTAAAGGTTACACAAGGCGGATAGTAATCACGAAATGGCAAAAAGTGAGGTAAATTATGGCACGAATAAAATACTATGACAGCGTAACGCAAGAGTGGGTTTACGGGGATATGGCTCTG
>JAZOQA010000043.1:0-5609 GCA_045655765.1 Eubacteriales bacterium
ACGCCTGCTTCAAGCAACTGCTTGATTGTGATTTCGAACATTTTAATGTTCCTCCTTTGGTTTTTCCGCCATAGCGACATAACGCTGCGACTCTAAGAAATAAAGCACCGGCAACGCTCCGACTCGCTATGTGAGATATAAATTATTTACCGTGCCTGTGCACAGCCATAATATAATATCATATCTTTTATATTTTGTCAAGCATTTTTCATTTTTGCCAAAAATTATTATTTTTATTTTACAATTTGTTCACATTTCGAGCTTCGATCCCAACTCTTTTTCCGTCTTGGGGCTTGAAAAGAAAGGTAACTTGTGTTATAATAAGCTTATTACGTACAAAGGAAAACTGATTTAATGAGATTTGATTCAAAGCGTCTTTTCTTGAAATACGGTCTGATTTTTGCACTTATAGAGTTTTTGCTTTATATACCTGTGCATATTTCCTATATGGATTTCTTTGCAGACGCAGGCACTGGCTTTCAGACGTTTTGGGGAATTTTAATTTCGCTTACCTCCGAGGTTGCCTTGTTTGCACTTCCCGTATTCGGAGCATTGTTGCTTTTCATTTATTACGTTTATAACGGATTTGCACGCACGCTTCCGAGGGTTTTTGCCTTTTCTCTGCCCTATGCTATCGGAAGCATACCCGAAAACTACCTTGTTTACCTCAAAATGTTTGATTCCGAGGGGGCTCTCTTCTTTTCGGCAGTATTGACTCTTGGAATTATACTCATCGTAACCGTGCAGATGCTTGCCCTGTTTGGGATTATATGCTTTTTTGTCAAGCTTCCGAGGGAAGCGGAGCGTTTTTCAAAAAAAGCGGTGGGCATAATTGAGTGTGAGGATTACACCGATTTTTCCAAGCCGTTTGCAAAGGGACTTTTCGCCGCTACGTTCGTACAGTTTTTGATTACGTTCATTCCCGAGGCTGTAAGCACCGTGGAATACATTATAGAGAAGAGCGGAACGTACCGAACCAACGAAATTGTCACTATTGTTTTGACTCTGTTTTTTATAATCGCCGAGCTGGTTTTTGTTTATATTTTTGCTTACAAATTTAAAAACAGACTGCTTGACGAGAGGCTTTACGAGATAAAAAATCCATCTTCCGGTGACAAAAAGAAGGAGAAATAGATATGACAGAACAGCTCAAGCTTTGGGACGGTGAAATCCCCTATTTCATAGGTGGTGAGGAGCCTATGCTCACGTACTATCCCTCTCCCGTAAAATCAGGCAGAGGCACGGTGGTCATCTGCCCCGGCGGAGCGTACCGTATGCGAGCAGGACACGAGGGCAAGGACTATGCGGAATTTTTAAACTGTATGGGGCTTGATGCGTTTGTGCTTGATTACAGAGTTGCTCCCAACCGTTATCCCGCCGCACTCTGCGACGCACGCCGTGCGATAAGATTCGTGCGATACAATGCGGAAAAATTCGGCGTAAATCCCGACAAAATCGCAATTATGGGCTCGTCCGCAGGCGGACATCTTGCGGCTCACGCCTCAACCTACATAGGAGAATTTGACGGCGAGGCTCACGATGAAATAGACAAGACGTCGTACGTTCCCAACGCTCAAATCCTGTGCTACCCCGTGCTTGACTTTGCCGGAAATAACGGCTCCTACGTCAACCTGCTTGGCGAGAAGCTCTCGGAGCTTGAGGAAACCGTAACTCCCGCAAAGCTTGCCTGCGAAAGCACACCGCCCGCATTCATTTGGCACACAGCGCAGGACCCTGCCGTTGACGTACGCAACACGTACAGATATGCTACCCGCCTTCGTGACTTAAATATACCGACAGAGCTTCACGTCTTCCCGTTTGGCAGGCACGGTCTTGGACTTGCAAACACCCCCGACACGGCAAATCCCCACATCACCGTTTGGGCAGAGCTTCTGGTAACTTGGCTTAAGCTCTTCGGCTTTTTCGATTAAATATTACCATAATTAAGAAGCTGCAGTTTTTTGTTTTTCTGCGGCTTCTTTTGATTTTCGGTGAAACTTTTTTATTTGCGGATTTTTATTACAAATCTAATGAATAAAAGCTCTCGCCTTTGATAAAAATATACTCGGATTTCAAGATTTAGATAGAAAGGAAATTTTGAGTATGAACAAAAAGGTGAAATTCAGTAGCAAGCCGCTTTCGGTCAAAATAGTCTACATTGCAACGCTTGCAATATTGGTCATCACAGCAATAGTGGTAGCGGCGGTGTCGATCGGCTCAACAAAGGAAAACGAAAAGCTTCCCACGCCCGATACCTCCGAGAACGATGGCTCCAACGCCTCCACTGACGGCGAGGGCGAAAATAATCCTACGGAGGAACCGAAGGAGGAGGCACCCACGTTTTCCTCACCTGTTGTCGGAACCGTTTCAAAGGAGCATAGCACGGACGCACCCGTATTTTCAGAAACGCTCGGTGCTTGGCGTACGCACAAGGGCATTGACATTATGACCGACGAGGCGTGTGCTGTCTATGCGGCGGCAGACGGTGTTGTTTCCGCAATTTACGACGACCCGTTCCACGGCAGAACTGTGGAAATCACCCACACAGCAGGAATTAAGACCGTATACTCCAACCTTGCCAAGGAGGACGCAGCATTTATAAGCGTTGGCGACAAGGTGACTTCGGGCGACAGAATAGGCACCGTCGGATATACTGCTATTTTGGAAATTGCGGAGGAGCCGCATTTGCACTTCGAGATGACATCCGACGATGAATCCGTAGATCCGCTCGAATTCATCTCCGAGGAATCCAAAAAGCTTGATCTCGGAATGAAGAACTAAAATAGAAGCAAAGCGACCCGTTCACCTTTATTCGGTGGCGGATCGCTACTTTTTTTATATCAACCAAAAAAGTATTTTTATTCTCCCATTTTGTTTTTTGCAATATCTCTATTGCTTTTTTCTCTTTTATGTGATATAATAAGTATTATTCACTTGACAAAAGGATTATTAAAATGACAAACATCGCAATTCTCGGTTTCGGCGTCGTAGGCGGCGGCGTGGCAAAGCTCATCACAGACAATGCAAAAGAGACGGAAGCTCTCGGAGGCGACCGAATCAACATAAAATACATCCTTGACTTGCGTGAGTTCCCCGACTCGGAATTTGCCGACAAGATTATACACGACTTTTCCGTGATTGAAAACGACCCCGAAATCAGCACTGTAATCGAGGTTATGGGCGGCTCGCACCCTGCATACGAATATACGATTCGCGCACTCAATTCCGGCAAGAACGTCATAACCTCGAACAAGGAGGTTGTTGCAAACTTTGGTGACGAGTTTTTAAGAACAGCCAAGGAAAACGACGTGTGCTACCGCTTTGAGGCGGCTGTGGGTGGAGGTATCCCCGCTCTTTCCCCCATCATTTCTTGTGTAAGGCAGAATAAAATCAAAGAAATCAGGGGAATTCTGAACGGTACCACAAACTACATTCTCACAAAAATGTTTTCCTTTGGAGACAGCTTTGAAAACGCACTCTCCGACGCACAGGAAAAGGGGTATGCAGAGCGTAATCCCGCAGCTGACGTAGAGGGTATGGATGCGTGCAGAAAAATCGCAATTCTGGCGGCACTCGTAACGGGTAAGCTCGTTTCTACGGAAGATATTCCAACCGAGGGTATTACAAAGATCCGCTCTGAGGACGTTTTGGCAGCGGAGAAGCTCGGATGCAAAATCAAACTGCTTGGCAGATGCATAATTTCAAACGACGGCAATGTTGCCGTGTCGGTATCTCCGACCCTTATTCCCTCCGACAAGCTTCTTTCGTCGGTCAGCGGAGTGTACAATGCAATAGAGCTTGTAGGCGAACCGATTGGCGAGGTTATGTTCTACGGCCCCGGTGCAGGTGCAGGCTCCACAGCCTCTGCGGTAGTCGGAGACCTTATGCAAATTATGTGCTCCGGAACAAGCACGGCGGCACCCGTGTTCAAAAAATCAGATCTTTGCACCGACTTTGCAGAGTCACTTAAATCACAAAGCTACATCTCAGTCAAGGGCGGTTGCCACAAGTGTATAGAGGATGCATTCGGCAAGGTCATCTCCATTGGTGCAGATGGAGAAAATGCATTTCTCACCTCTCCTCTTACCAAAAAGGAAACAGAGGCAGGAATAGAAAAGTTAAAGTCAAAGGGTGCAGAAATTGTCGCACGGATACGCTTACTTTCATAAAATTAAATATCTCCAAGCTTCGACAGTGCTACTGCTCTGTCGGAGCTTTTTATTACGGTAAATAGAGAGAGTGCGGCTATTGGGAGCATTAAATAATCTATAACCGTAACGCTAAGACGCGAGCCCATTGAAGCTCCAAAAAGCACAAATAAAGCGAATATCACTCTAAAAAGGAAAACACCTTTAGGAAAAAGGAACGAAAAGCACGTCTTTCCGTATGCAGACCAGCAAACGACGGTAGAATATGCAAAAAGAAATACGGACACAACAAAAAGATACTCAAAGGCGGCTCCCGCAGGACGTATCGCAGACAAAAGGAATTCCACACTAGAAGAGTAGTCTCCCACCGCCCCGACAAGCAGCATAAGAGCGGTCAAGGGACAAAGAATAACCGTATCGAATATTACCTCAAGCACTCCTACTACCCCTGCCCCGTGTGGAGAATACAGTGCCTCTGAGCCGTGTGCAAGCGAGGAGGTTCCAAGTCCTGACTCGTTGGAAAGTATCCCCCGACAAAAGCCCTCTCTTACAGTATGCATAACAGTCGCCCCAACAGCACCCCCAAAGCCTGCACGGGCTGTGAATGCGGATGTGAATATGCTTCTTACAGCATCGGGAATATTTTCTCTGAAAAGAAAAATAATATAAATCGCCATAAAAACGTAACAAACGCTTGCCGCACTAACGAGCACCGCTGTTACGTCCTTGACTTTTTTTACATCAAAAAACAAAATTGGCAATGTAGGAACAAGCATCAAGGGACCGAACAAGGAGGGGCTTACTTCAAACACCTCGCCAAAGGTCTCAGCAAAGCTTGCACTCTGAAAAGCCGCACCCATAAAAAACGAGAGTAAAAGCACAAGCAAAGCATACAACGATGCCAAAGCGTGTCCTGTCCTTGGCGAGGGTGACATCACCCCCATCATTCCGGGAAGCTCGGACTTGCTTCCGACGGCAAGCACGCTTTCGCAATATTTGATTGCGGCGGCGGGAATTGCCGATATGACCAACCAAAAAACGCTTCCCGCTCCACCCGAGATTAAGCCAACGGAAACTCCTACTATATTCCCAACGCCAAGCGTTCCCGCAAGAGCGAGCGAAAGGCTCCCGAAAGCTCCTTTCTTTTTTAAGAGCTTGCGAGTGTCTCCAAAAAGTTTTATGGGACGCAGGGGCAAAAAGTGCAGTCGCACAAGCAAGTATACTCCCACAAGAGTGACAGCCACCGGTATAAAAAGCAGAACGTCCATAAAAAGCACCTCCGCTAAAAATATATGCTATGAGGCGCTTTTTTATTCTGTGCCGTATTATGTAAATCAAAATTTACATTTATGTTTTGTTTTTTAAAAAACTCAACACGGGGTATGTGTAAATGAAATTTATATTAAACGCTGTAATACCGTCACGTCAAGCAAATAAAAATTTAAAGGATAGCAGGTGTTT
>JAZOQA010000044.1:0-13355 GCA_045655765.1 Eubacteriales bacterium
AAGAGTATTGCCCTGCATTACGGAAATCGTATTAACAGCATCAAAATACGGTTGACAGATACCGAATGAGAAGGTTCCTGCTTCAAGAGCGTAGTTGTCGCCTGTAAATTCGATAACAACATCGCAGTTCTCGGTTGCTACATATGTATAATATACGTAACCTCCACCAACAACGCTTGCTACGTAGTCGCCACTCTCGGTGATTACAAAGGGAGCGTCTGCGGTTCCTGTTCCCTCGGTTTTAGTAGCACCGGGAACTTTTACATTGAAGGTAACGTCGAGGGTTGCTTCCTCGTTTGTCGAGATCTTGATATAAAGAGTATTGCCCTTCATTACGGAAATCGTATTAACAGCGTCAAAATACGGCTGACAGATACCGAATGAGAAGGTTCCTGCTTCAAGAGCGTAGTTGTCGCCTGTAAATTCGATTACAACATCACAGTTCTCAGTTGCAACGTACGTGTAATATACGTAACCTCCACCAACAACGTTTGCTACGTAGTCGCCGCTCTCGGTAATTACGAAAGGTTCTGTTTCCGTTCCGCTTCCCGCGGGGGTCACAACGTCGCCTGTGTCGCCGCCAACATCAGGAGTCTCTTCCTTTTCAGCAACTGTTACTGTTACGGTTGCAGTAAGATCTGCATTCTCGCCACAAGTAAAGGTAATAGTATAAGTTCCTGCCGCAAGATTATTAAGGCTATACGTATAAAGAGGAACGTAAGTATCAAGTTCAAAATGATAGGTCTGATTGATGATGATATCATCTGCAGCAACAGCTACTCCGTCTACTGTAATGATTACAGTGTCTGTCTTGGAGTCGAGCATAGCACCTACGAAAGCGTTGTCGCCTGCAGTGATTTCCACAGAGCCAGTTTCTTCCAAATAAGTGCTTCCGTAAGACTCATATAAGCTTCCTGCCGTAATGCTGGAAACGACTTTTTCTATAACAGTCAGAGTATAGGTCTTTTCAACTCCGTTTATGCTAACGGTGAGAACTATAGTGGAGCCAATCTCTGCAGAGCCTGGATTGACACTTATTACGTTACCGTAATTGAAGCTGAATCCTGTCTCGGAATCAATGCTTACAGAAATTTCAGCAAAATCAATTATAGCAGTTGCGGGATCAAGATTCACGATATAAAGGGAGTTGCTGACACCCTGCATTACTTCAAAGCTCTCGCTTGCTTCTCCGTCCTCTGATGCAGAAAGATCAAAATCAGAGGGGATGAGCTTTGCGGGGTCGTAGGGCATTTCGGTGTCATAGCTTTCGCTCTTTTCAACAGAGAGATCTATTTCACAAGCAGTAGTGTTGTTTATTTCAGCACCTGCAACAGGAGCATAGGTTGCGGGGGCTTCCTCCGTTGCTTCCGTAACAGTGGTTATATTCTCCTCGTTATATTGCTCGACTACAATATCAATAGTCTTGAAGGTCAGAGTATCCTCATCAAGAGTGAAGCTTACGTTGAAAATATAAAGTCCGTTATACTCACGGTATACGCCAAAGCTGAAGGAATAAACACCGTCAGCATAATTTTCAGTAAAGTCGCCGTTGAGATTGTCGGTTTTGCCCATCTTGTAAAGAGTGTCTACAAGCTCGGCTGTGCCGTATGCTTCAACAATATATGCGATGTCAAATTTGTAACCCTTCGCATTTCCATAGGCTTCATTAAAGTCACGGTAAATCTCACCGTAGGAAACCTGTACTCCGAACAGACTTCCGTCGGGAAGCTCGCAGTAATAGAACTCGGAGCCGTAAGGTGTAGCTATGTAGAGATAGCCGTTGCGGAATTCAAACCTTCCAACGTCGGGGTCTGCCTCGGGATCCCACGAGGGGGGAGGAGTTGTAATAGTTCCGGTGAAGATCTTGTCATTGTTTTCAACGCCTGCGTTTACAGCACCGCTTACGGTGATGCCGTACTCACAAACGGAGCAAGAGCCAAGAATGCCGTCGGTGTTGTGCTTTGCCACGTCATTCTTCTCTGTGGTGTGGCAGGTGGATGCGTGCCAGTGAGAGGTTTCATCCGATGCCCATACGTCCTCGTCAAACTCGCAGTAGTGGATGTCTGCCTCACAGACGTCGCACTTGTCGTTGCTGTCTGTGTCCTCGTGTGCAGCATAGAGCATCTTTACGTCGTGCTCGCAGCTTACTGCACGCCAATGATAGAAATCATCTGTGGACCAGTCCTCAGCGTAGGGGTGCATAACGTAGCCACAGGTTGCGCAAACGTGATCTCCGTCTGTGTCCTGGTGCTGTGCCACATCGGTCTTTGCGTCCTTGTGACAGGAAGCCTCGTGCCAGTGAGAATTTGCATCGGACTTCCACGACGATGTGTCGTAGGTATGCATATGTTCTTCGGTTTCATCCTCGCCGCAGCCGACAAAAACGAAAGCAACGCACATTACCATCGCTATGATGGCAAAAAGTTTTTTGTTCAACTTTCTTAACATTGTTAAAACCTCCTTGTTTTTTAGTGAACAAACAAATTAATTAAACGTAGTAGCAGCAAGCAAAGAGCCACTGTGCCTCCTCGGACGAGTAGATTCTGTATCCAAGCTCATCCTCTGCGGTGGTCTCTGCCCAACCGTTACCGTCGTTAAAGTAACGCTGAGAAATCGAGAATTTCAGCAAAAATTCCTTTAATTCCTCCGTTACGGGATATACGCCCTCGGTATTGCTAGACGGGATATAGTTTGCATATCCTAATCCAACGCAGCCCTCCATACCGACAACGCTCTGACACTTTGCCGCTCCTTGTATAAAGAGCTTATAGTTTTCAAAGCAGTCGGGGTTGTCACCGAGAACCTGGAGCGACTTGTTTCCGGGGTCCTCGACGCATATTGACGAGGGTCCGCCCGCAAAGGAAACCTCCGAGCCTTGATAATCCGCAAAGAAGCGGTGGCGGCGTGTGATTTTTGCATAAAGGACGGGTCCGAGAGTATCTGTGTCGGGGTCGTAAATATGATAGAAGCCGTCATCGGGATTGAATTTGTAATACTTTTCATCAAAGACGTACACGCCGTCGGAAATCTTGATCTCGGGGTATTTAAGCGTGCCTGTGGGGTTTTGTATCATTCCTCTTTCGGCGAGTGCCGCCTGGTCGGGAATGATAATTTCAAAGGGCATATAATAGCTCGGGTTAGTATATTCACCTGCGTACCTGATGACAAAGTTTACATTAATTGGATAATCAGCCTTTTTGTGGGTTGCGGTGATTGCAAAGCTATACGATGCTCCGATATTTTGAGCATCAACGGCTACCGTATACCTTGCATTTCTCGTATATTCCGCAAACGAGCCGCCCGTGTTTACGGTGTGAGAATAATTTTTGTTTGCGAAGGTGCCTGAATATACGTCGATTTGGGGATTTATCACATTTTCCGTAACGTCACAGATGGTTTCTATAATATAAGTGCCTGCTCTTGTGGGCTTAAATTCATAATGAACCGTAGAGGGATTATTACCTGTCTCGAGCTTTACCTTAGCTGTGTAAATTCCAAGGCGGAAAACCTCTATCGGACTGTACATATTTGTACCCGTGCCGTTTGTGGAGATCTCTTGGAAAATTTCAATTTCGATATTCCTTTTTGTATTCGAGGCAATATTTACGTTCGTGTCATACGAATATCCGGACGGCAAGCCGTAAAGAGTTACGGAATACTCACCGTCAAGCCCTGATATGCGTGCGATGTTGTCGGAATCGAACGATGCACGGTAAACCGAGGTTTTTGAGGACCACTGTGCCTCAACGCCGTCGGTGTTTTTAAATATTTCGCCGTCGTAGATAATCTTGACGGTGAAATACTCCGACGGGTCGCCCTCCAAGGGAGGACGTTGAGTGTCACCGCTCGGAATTTCTACGGAGCCGCCTCCGACACCGTCATAGGTGCCGCAGCCGACAAGTGACGAGATAAGGAGCGAGACGGCAAGAAAAATCAATAAAAGCTTCTTCACTTATGCTTTGCTCCTTTCTCTTTCTTTTTCTTCTCCCGCAAGCCGAAAAGATTGCGTACGTCAGCGAAACGAAGCTTACGGATAATTATGTCAACAACGTAGAGTGCGACCGCCGCAATCATAAGAGTGGCGGTACAATCGAACGTATAGGTGGCGACGTCCTCTTCCCTATTCTCGATTTTCACATCTTCAGGAGCGAGGAAGACTGTGCCTGTCTTTCTGACAAGCTTGCGAACGTTCGATATATCGTAGCTTGCAAACGCATCGTACTCATCAAGGTACGGAACGCTCATAAAGAGAGTTACGGGAGAGGCGGAATAATCGGAGGTTATTTTGACCTCATACGTTCCCGTAGAGCTTATATAAAAGTCGTAAACATACGAGCTTGACGTAAATATCATAGAATCCGACTCAACTGTGCCATCGGGGTGTAAAAGCTCAATTTTTACAGAAGCGTTATAAAAAATTCTCTCGGGAATAACGGTCACAGTGCCAATACCGCCGTTTCTTTCTACAAGAGCGGTATAGGGATAGTCATTCTTTTCCTCGGGGAGATTTTCCCTTATCATATTCTCGGTAAAGAGAGTGCCGGAGCCTGAAAACCAAGCCTCAGTCCAAGCACCCGAAAGCGAGCTTGTAAAGCAGGATACCCTGCCCTTTCCGTAGTTCCAATATGAATAAATCGGTGCCTGTGAAACACTGCCGCTTGTCTTTGTGTAATCGGCTGTCAAAACCGTAATTGCACTCTTCTTTTCCGACGCATATATGTAGCCGCCGAGATTCGGGAGCGTGTCAATTCCGTCGAGGACGTTGTCCGCACTGATTTTCACGTTTACAGGTGTGTCGGCGTTTATAATGCTGTCAGTGATGTCATTTGCAATATCTGCAAGGACTATGTCCGAAAGGTCGTCGGGATTTTCAGCAAAGTAATAATTTCCCTCGCCGTTTTCCGCAATTTTCTTAAGCAGTACTATTGCATCGTCTGCCGCAGGGTCACCGACTGTGGTCTTTGTTGCTGTATTAAGCACCGAGGTGGGAATGCCCTCACGTGCCAGCTCCTTTGCAATTTCTGCCGCATCATCCTCCTCGCTTGCCCACGTTCTGCCGTCGCTTATCAGGAATATCTGCTTATCCTCTATCGAGGACTCCATAACCTTATTGTAGGCTTCACGCATCCCCTTGCCAAGCACCGTGCCCTGCGAGGGGTCAAGCCCGGGAATCAAGGTTTCCTTTAAATATGTCCTGTTGCCGCCTATGGGGGCAGAGGGCCACATCGTGGTATAATCGCCCGAGAAGGTGACTATGATTAAGAAGTCGTGGTCGTTCATAACGTCAACGAGCTTCTTTGCCGCTTCCTTTGCCATATTGAGCTTATCGAGGGTTTCCATACTTCTCGAGCTGTCGATTACAAGACAGACGAGCTTGGAGTCTTGATCGCTGTTGCCGAATCTGACGGGCAGCATATTTTCAAGGTCTTTGAGAATTTCGTCCGTGTTGTTCTGAATTTCGGCATTTCCAAAGGTCATAAGTGCCTTGCCGTACTTTGAAACGGCGGTGTCGATGCTTTCTATGAATGAGTAGTAATTTTCAAGCTCCCTTACGTCAACGTCTGATAGGATAATTTCATCGTAAAGAATAATTTCCTCTATACTGCTGGGGACGTTC
This sequence comes from Eubacteriales bacterium, assembly GCA_045655765.1. Classification (GTDB taxonomy): domain Bacteria; phylum Bacillota; class Clostridia; order Oscillospirales; family CAG-272; genus UBA1740. The sequence continues at coordinate 5,618 of JAZOQA010000044.1, forward strand.
GGGTTGTTGATATACGCATCTATTTCGGCATTCTGTCCGTACAGTGAGCGGGCGCGGTCAAGGTCCTGCTCGTTTGTTGAAACAAGAAGCACCCTCAAATCCGAGGAAACCTGCTGGGAGAACGTATATCTGTTGTTCTTATCCGACGTGTCGCCGACAGAGCTTGCCCCGTTTGCCTCTATGACTATCTCATAATCAAACGAGCCGTCAGACGTGGTGGGAAGCTCGAGGTTGAGAACGTTAAGCCCTCTTGTGAGCGTCGGATAGCGAGAATAAAGTGCGGTGCCGTCACGGTATAGGGTAACGGTGGCGTTTACTCTTGCGGAGCTTGATGAGTCTATTAAGACGTTAGCCGCAGAAGAGTGGTTTATGTAAACCGAGGGTGTGTAATCGACGCTTGTAATTTGAATCTCCCTATCCTTTTCGGAAAGATTGCTGTCAAGATAAACTGCGTCTATACGAATGCCCTTTTCATAGAGCTTTTCAATAGTGCCTATAACACCGTCAAAGCTGTCGCCGCTTGTCTGGTTTCCGTCCGTTATGAGGACTATACGCTTTATTGATGAGTCATCAAAAAAGCCCTGGGCGTATTCGAGTGCCGACTTGATGTCAGTTCCGCTGTCATCAACACCGCTTTTGTTAATTCCCTCAAATTCGTCCCCGAATGCGGTGACGGTCTTGCTGTTGCGTCCAAACGCTATTACACCCATTTCGGAATTGTCGGGCAGGGCGTCCTCAATAGCATAAATATACTCGTCAACACGGCTTATATTTTTAGATGCCGAATGCGAAACGTCGGCAACAACGAGAACCTGAGTTTGAGTAACCGTGCTGCGTATCGTAGTGCCTGCGGCAACCAGGGTTAGCGCCGATACTAAAATCAAGTGTAAAATAAGCGAGGCTATTGTACTTTTGGTCTTGTTTTCTTTTCTCACCGCAATAAAATACGGAACAAGTATTAGTGCCAAAAGAGGAATGGCAAGCAGTAGAAGATAGGGTCTATCGAAGCTGATACTTATCATAGCAATATACCCCCCAATCCAAAAGCATTAAAACCGCTAAGACTATAACGAATATAATGAGGTCGTCATATATTCCGTCAAGTCCGCCGTCCTCCGAATCTCCCATAATGGCGAAGCTTTTTTCGGTTTCGTTCACCGTGCTTTCCGCCTCGTCGTACTCAGAAAAAACACGGTAGGTCCTTTCGTTTCCTGCGACGGTGAGCGTGACGGTGTAAATTCCCGGCTCGTCAAGGCGAACCTCCCTTGCCTCCACAGCATCGGTAGGATAGTCAACCTTGCCAAGCGGTGTTTCGATTTTAATATCCGTACAGCCTGCGGGAATATTTATTTCCAAATATTCTCCGACAGTATAATTCGCCTTTTCGACAACACCGGGGAACGAGAAATCCACAAGATTTGCTATAAAGGGAGAAAAATCCGCACACACGGGAAAATTGGAATCGTGCAGGCTGAATGCGAAAACCGTCTCACGGTTTCCGAAATCGTTTGTTCCAACGAAGATGAGGGGCTGCGAGTCAAGCGAATAAATCGCAGAAAAATCGCCGTAAATACCGTATTTCATATACTTGTATACGTGTACGTCATTGCCCTCCAAATTTGCTACGAGCTTTCGTACGGTGCTGAGTGTCGATTCGGTGATGTCAAGCGCCTCTGACTCCTTTAATAGCACGTCGCCCTGGACGCTGAAGCCCGAGCCTATGATGCTTTGCGACTGATTCACAAGCCAGACGGAGCCGTCGTTTGGCATAGCACTCGGAGCATACGTATCGAAGACGTAAAGTCCGTAGCCGTCAGCACAAACGTCCGTCCTCTGTCCCGAGAGCACTCTTTCATATTCCTTGGGGGATAGGCACGTCACCTCGATACCGCCTGCGGCAAGCATTGCGGCTTCAAAGAAGAAAGGAGTGTCGCTCACTATTAGAGCTGTGCGTTTTTCTTCACTTCTGTCTGTGTAAAGGATAATTCTGTTGTCGTATCCAAGTGCGTCGTCATTATCAATGCGGAATTCAAGCGTGTCGTAGGAATCCACGTCGGGGTCAAAATCCACAACAGCTATTTCATCACGGGAAAGAAAGACCTCCTTGGTCATAGCGGCACTTTCCGAGCCGTCTATAAAAAGCTCTATCTCAATTTCCGCATCAGCACCGTAGGCTGCGACGTTAACGCTGAATTTAGGCTTTCCCCCCTCCGATTCTATGACAACATCGGAGAGCGCGACGTTTGGTGCTGCGGTGCTTACGTTTACGACCTCAACATTAGAATGGCTCTGATAATTCTTGTCTGTTACGAAATATGTTCGTATAGCTCTGTTTCGGTAAAAATAATCCTGAGAGACGGAAAGTGCGTCCTTGAACTGTACCGTTCCGAAGCCCGCCCGAAGCTCGGAGAGCTTCTTCAGTGCTACGTCCTTATTTTCCTCCCTCTCATAGACTATACTTGTCGAGGTGTCGCCAACGTAGATGAGAGTATACACACAGCCGTTAATAGATTCCTCTATAACAGAGGCAATCTCTTCCTTACCTACCTCGAAGCGTGTCTTTTCTCCTGAAAGAGCCTGCATACTGCCCGAGCCGTCAATGATGAAGCAAAACTCATCAGCGGCATTTTTAAAGGTGAATACGGGGTGAGCTATGGTAAGGGATATAAGAATCACGCAAAGAAGCTGAAGTATGAGGCTGATAAGACCTGCAATCTTCGGCAGCTTCTTACGTTTTTTAAGAAACTTCTCACTGTACGTCCAAATATAAGTGGACGAGACGGTTTGCTCGGTGTACTTATTCTTTATAAGATAAACGGCAATAAGCACCGGCACGCCGAGAAGCCCGAGAAGTCCGAGAGGATACAAAAAGCTCATTTAAGCACCCCCATATCTACCATCTCCCCAAGGAAGATTTGCGCTACTGTGACGTCGTCGGGAACAAGCAAGTAATCTGCATTTCTTGAATGACAGTAATTTCTTATTCTTGATACAACAGCTTCAAGTGCCATTTTATATGCTAAAGCAACGTCACGGTCGATATTTTTGCGATAGGTACGCTCCATATTCTCGGAGTCAAAGAAATGCACCTTGCCTCGCACGAGCGGGTTCAGCTCCTCCCTTGAGAGAATCTGAACGCAAACCGTATGACGCTTTTTGCCAACGAGGTAATCGACTGCGTCCTCAAAGTTGTTGTCGGTGAGGAAATCGGAGATTATAACGCTCATTCCGTCTCCGTAGCCGACATTCTCGGGCAAAATCGCATCGCTTATGCGGCTGTCACCGTCGAACTCGATTTCATTGAGCTTGTTTACAACAGAGAGAAACGCTTCTTTACCTATAACGTTTACGGCAACCTCATAAATTTTATCTTCCTTGACGGTATAGATGGAAACCTTGTCCGTTTGGCATATCGAAAGATAGGCAAATGCGGCGGCTATCTTCACTGCCTGCTCTCCCTTTTTGCTCTTGCCGTGGTCCATTGAACGGCTTGCATCTATATAAATGCGAGTATGTAAGCGTCGCTCATCGAGATATAGCTTCAAATAGAGCTTTTCGAAGCGTGAGTATGCATTCCAGTCGATTTTCGTTACGTCATCGCCCGGCTCATAATCACGGTAATCGTCAAACTCAGAGGACGAGCCGTGACGTCGGCTTTGGTGGTTTCCGCCAAAAAGTCCTGCCACGTTGTCCTTTACGTGCATCGAGAGAACCTCAAGCTGATTAAGGAATCCCTCGTCAATAACCATTTTATTCATTAAAAATACTTCCGATTTAACGCTGATTGTGTGTTTCTTTTATAAGGAGAGCTATTACGTCGTCTGCGGTAAGGCGGTCGTTGCTCGCAGTATAGTTAATCTTCACTCTGTGGCGAAGGATTGCGGGTGCAAGAGCGTCAATGTCCTCGTAAGAAACATTATAATTGCCCGTAAGAAGCGCACGAACCTTTGCACTTGTAATAAGTGCCTGTGCGGCTCTCGGAGATGCACCGTACTTCAAATACTTATGTGCCGAGTCCACGCTCTCGGGACGCTCGGGATGAGTATTTGCCACAAGACGCATAGCGTAATTCATAATTTCGGGAATTACGGGCACGGTTGCGGCAAGGGCACGCATTTCAAGAATAGTCTCTCCGTCAACGACAGCCTCCGCCGTTTCGTCCATAGTCTTTTGAGTCATATTGACAATGTCGGTAAGCTCGTCAACTCCGGGGAACTTCATAATAAGCTTGAACATAAATCTGTCCATCTGTGCCTCTGGCAGAGGATACGTTCCGTCCTGCTCTATCGGGTTTTCCGTAGCAAGGACAAAGAACGGCTCGCAGGTGGGGTAAGTAGTGTTTTGAACAGTCACCTTGTGCTCCTGCATTACCTCAAGCATTGCCGCCTGGGTTTTGGGGGTTGCACGGTTAATCTCGTCGGCGAGGACGAGGTTTGCAAAAATCGGACCGCGTCTGAACTCGGAGGTCATACGTCCGTCCTCACCCTTGTTGATAACAACGGTTCCCGTTATATCCGAGGGCATAAGGTCGGGGGTGAACTGTATTCTCGAAAAAGGGAGGCTGAGTACTCTTCCAAGCGAGCGAACCAATCTCGTCTTTCCTACTCCGGGAACACCCTCGAGGAGTATATTTCCTCCCGCTACGATAGCGATAATAACGCTGTCTATAATATCGGTCTGTCCTACGACGTCCTTAGCAAGCTCGGATTTAATTTTTGCTACCGCCTCGCTGAATTTTATTATTCTTTCGTTGTTTTCCATAATTTAACCCTCACTGCTGTTAGTCCTTTTTTGTTCCGTCGGAAAGACGGGCAAAGTAATTTATAATTTTTCTTTGTGTTTCTTCATCAAGCTTTCCCGAGATGAGCAAATCCTCGATTTGTTTATAATAGTCGGCAAGAACGTCACCGTATTTGACGTACCCTGCACCGCCCTCTTTGTAAATCGGGTCGTAGATAACGTCATCGCTTCCGAAGAGGTTGTTTCCGCTACCGTAGCCGCCCGTGTTTTCCTTGTCAGAGCCGCTACTGTCGTCCTCATCGCTAACGTCAACCGTCGGAACTATGTCACCGAGCAATGGCGGAATGTCCTGCTCGGGAATTTCAAAAATGTCGATGAGCTTTTGTATCACCGCATCACTCTTAACCTTGTTTTCATATTGGGCGGAAAGTGCCGTGCCCATACCGTCCGAGGCGTTGGAAAACGCTCTTTCGATTCTTGCTCTTATGACGTTCTCATTCGTTGTCGTAAGCTTTAAAACAGCATCAAGACTAAAAACAAGCTCTTTCGTCTTTACTAAAAGCGGATCGTCCGCATTAAGCGTGAGGGCGTTAAGGCTTGAGTCCGCTCCCAAAACAAACGCTTCAATCTCGGAGCGATACATTGCACCCTCGAATTTTTTAGAAACGGGAGCGAGGCTTTCTGAAAAGCCGATGCCGTTTAAGGAGAGTATTGCAAGTGCCAAGAGCTTTACCGTAATATTTTCGCAAGCCCCGAGTGCTGTGCCGATTTTTTTGTATGTGTTTACGTTTTCTGTTAACAGGTCAATGACTACTATGGAAGCTACAACCTCCTCTCGGAGCTTACGTCGGGTTGAGGTATCATCTATTGCATCTAAAAGACGTTCAAGCTCCGCTACCATTCCAAGGCGTAATTCCTCGTTTATAGCGTAGCCCTTTGCTTCCTCTATAAGTGCGGCGAGTGCATTCCTCTGCCACTCGGTGACAGAAAAGCTCTCCTCCTTGTTATCCGAGCTGTCGTCTGTCCTATTGCCCGCAACGGCAATAACAACGTTTGTAAGCAATATTGCAGAGGCAAGCACAAGTGCTGCGAGCGCTGTGCCAAATCGCTTCATTAAGGACTTTTTAATCGAAAGCAAACTTAAAGTCCGCTCCGCATCCGCTCTTTGCAGCTTAAACATTTCGCCATCTTCATCACGAAAGACGACCATAGTCTCAACCTTCTCACGCAAGGCATATTCACGGTCAAGCACACGTGCTGTGGCAATATCGTTCTTCCTAAAAGCAAGAAAGCCGGCAAGCAGAGCTGCCAAAGCAGCGCCAAGACCTATAAGAACGTATAGGAAAACGGGAAAATTTACACCCGACAAAGTCAAAATAAGAACTAAAAGCCCGCTTACAAGTGCTCCGAATGCAAGCCCGAAAAGAATGCTTTTTATAAGAGCATCACGGTTAAAATGCTTTTTTATCTTAAAAAAATGTTCACTCATTATGTAAAATACCTCTTTATATTTCACACGGGCATACGTAAATTTACACACACTTGCGAAATAATTTAAAATATATTGTTATTAATAATTATAACATTTTAAAATAAATTTGTCAATATTTATCATTTTTTTATTTTGAGAGCCACCGAAAAAGACAAAAAACAGCTATCCACCGTCAACAGATGGATGGCTGCTTTTTTTGAAAATCGATTACTTTATTTTTGCTCTATCGGCGTTTAGTGCCTACGTGCGTTTTCTGCCGACTTTAACATATAAAGAGCGTCGAAGACCGACCGCCGGCAACACCGAATTGTCGCTCCAAGCCTTGGCTCAGCCCTGCCGAATCGAACAAATCACATTTTCCATAACAATTAAAACGCATACGCACTCGAAAAAACGGTAGTGCGAAATATATTAGCAGTACAAAAACGAAAAAGGAGCGTAATCATTCGAAAGGAGAATGCTCTTTTATATGAGAAAGCAAAAGTATAACGTCAATTATAAGTTGAGTAAAATTTTAATCAGTACAAGCGTGCCAAGCATCATAGCATTATGCGTTGCAGCAGCACCACATCCCTTGTCATCGTTTGTTTCATAGTAGATGGTCTGAGCAGAGCCGCTTGAAGGAGTGATCACCTTCTTGGTCATCTTACCCTCGGTATCGTAGTAATACTTAACGGTATTGACGATTACCTTTGAGGTAACGATCTCGCCGGAAAGCTCAATATCTGCCTCGGTAGCACGAACGATTCTGCCTTCCTCGTACTCATAATTATACTCCTTTTTGCCCGAAATGTCAATAGAGCGGACGATATTTCCATCGCCATCGTAGACATATTTATAGTGTGCAATGGGAGTTGCAGTCGAAGAAACTGCCGCAGCCTCGGACTCAAACCACTTTTCAGCGACCATCTGACCGACACCGTTGTAGGTTGCAGTCATTTTATCACCGTTAGCGTAAGTTATTTCCTTAAGGCGTCCGTTGCCGTTCTTGTAGGTATACTTAATAAGCGATTCTGCCTTTCCGTCAATGCCTATTGATTCAAGATTGTGGAATGCATTATACTTAAGAGCATATTTCATTCCGTCGCCGCGGGCAATCTCGAGTATAAAGAAAACTCCGCAATTGAATTTTTTAAACAATTGCGGAGAAAAATCTGTTATTCCAAATATTGATTAGGATTCAAATAAACGGAATCAATAAGAGTTGTCTTGTTTATTACTGAGTTGTATTTATATACCTCGAAGATTTGTTTTTTTTCGTAAATATCAAAACCGTAATCACCGCTGAACGGGTCGATGTTCGATTCTACTTCATGAATAATTGAATCATCTACTAAAGAAACAAAACTGTAAACATTATGTTCTGCATTATAAATAATAACGTATTCAAGCGTTCCGTAAATAATTATTTCGCATGCATTTGATCTAAACAATAATTCTGCATTTTTGCTCTCTGGATTAAGATATACAAGCTCGTCTGCTACATGCTTGTATAATTTATTGCCG